>NZ_SLUN01000048.1 GCF_004340685.1 Hydrogenispora ethanolica
ATTATATCATAAAAGCCTTGAAATTACTGCGGTTGAATAGTATTTCCAAGGCTTTTTTTCTGCTCTTTTATTTAATGGACTTTTTCAGTGGCCTCCGATAAGGCCGGGCTTTTACCTTTGGATCGATTCGAATCTCAGTCTCCGCCGGAAATAGCGGGAGCCACCACGCCTTGAGCGTGATGGCTCCGTTCTGCAATCTTTTTTGGCTCAACCCGCAGCGGGTCCGAATACTGACTGAATCTTCGTCATTTTTGTTCCGGGATAATCTCCAGCCAATAACCGTCAGGATCGCTGATGAAATAGATCCCCATGGCCGGATTCTCATAACAGATGCAGTCCATTTTTTGATGGAGTTGATGCGCGGCTTCCAAGTCGTCGGTTTTAAATGCAAGATGCGACTCATTGTCGCCCAGCTGATACGGTTCTTGCCGGTCGCGCAGCCACGTCAGTTCGATCCGGTGCGGCGTCAGCTCATCGCCCAGGAACACCAGGATGAAACTGCCATCAGCCGCCACATGCCGCCTCGTCTCGACCAGGCCCAGGGCTTCCCGATAAAAAGCGAGGCTCTTATCAAGATCCAAAACATTAATGTTGCTGTGATCCAATCGGAAATGCACGATGATCCCTCCCACGCTGTTTCAATCACTCTTATTCTACCATAGATCTCCTTTTTCCAGCGGGAAATCTCCGGTTGGCGGTATTAATAATTATAATAAAACCGTAAGGCCATTCCCCGGTTCGCATATTGAATCGTGGGATTCCGCTTTTCCGCCGGCGAACGGTAGCCCAGGTAGGCTCCCCAATGTTCATTAAACTGACAGGTGATGCTTCCTTTATAGACTTGAAACATTTTAGGGATTTTCTTTCCCAAGATCTTCGGAAACTGATCTTTATCAGGAAAGCTGCGATCTATCGAAAAATCCAGGATGATCTGATCGGTGAACCGCAAAGTTCCTCCCAGGCTTAAAGACGCATCAGCGTAGTACCATGGAGCCCTCGGGGCGACCCCGAAATAGGACTGGGAGTTTTCCCGCCGCAAGTTCATTTCGAATGACTCGCTTTTGAAAAGAGAATAACTGCCGAAAAGCCTCCGGTTATCCATAGGATAGGTTTGATCGCGAATGGGCCATTGGAATAATTCGCTCACTTGAAAACCGGCACTCGCATTCCCCTGCCCTATTGCCTGCTCGATCCCGCCCAATGGGTCCGGGACGGAAAAAACAGGCGCGCAGACACAGGCTGTCAAAGCCGCCATGGTGATTGCCGGCAGCAGAATATTGACGAACCGTTTCAAAATTCCTCCTTACTTCCCAGCCATTACTATTATGTTGTCCGCAAAGGATAATTATTCCTATTCCTCTCTTGTTCCAGCATGGGATGAGATAATCCGATGGACGAACGTTACAATATCGGTAAATTGCATCCTATCCTCAGAGTTAAAAAATATTTATACGAAATATGGCTTGGAAAAGGAATGGGACGACCCATGACCACCATATCTTATAATACATAAGCGCTTAACCCAAAGTCATTGCCGTTCGCTGATTCGTAGATACGGTTATTTTATAGACAAAAGATGATTTTAAAAATGTTTCAATTCTCTCAGATTGACAAACGAGCGAGGTTTCGACTATTCGTTCCCCGAGTAAGGCTGGGAAAAGGCCAATAACCGCGTATTTTTTCATCGATGGCTGAAATACACTCAACATATATTTCCACCTACTAAACCTGAAATAAATCGATGACCGGTATCAGCAATGAGATCAATTCAGAGAATTGCTCTCAATTATGAAAGAAAGGAGGTTGTTTTGATGTCCGATATTGAAAAAATTGAAGAAGTATCCTGCGATCATGTCGAAATTGAAGATGTTCCCGCCGTCGATGAAGCCATTCATGTAGAAGTCGTCCAAGAACAAAGTGACATTGAACCCGGTGAAGAGTCCTAAATTTATCCTTTTTCATTTCTATTTTCCCAGCCTCCCCGCTCCAATATTCCGGAGTGGGGATTTTAATTTATAGGGCTCATTGACACAGTTTCTGCTCCCAGTCCCTTTTCGATTGATTCTCCGGTATACTGCTCACTTTAACCTAATCTCGAATATCCTTTGGCGTTAATTATGCAATTCTCGGAATTACCAAACCACCCGATCCGGTCATAAGATAATGTGGGTTACGAAAACGACACGAACGAATGGCTATCAATCCTACCTTTTGCCCATCCACGAAACTCAATCATTATCGGTTTCACTCAATTTATCCATCTTCGAACTGAAACTCCTTTTTTTCCATCCACCTAAAAATGCCCTCGAATATTTTCCCACTAAAAATTCATGCCTTTTCGTACCTCATCTGCTACTATATCATGCAAATCGGCATTGGATGACTTATTCATAAAATGCTCTTTGCTGAAACTGAGTTAGAATTTTGGATCAAAAAACACAAATACTAAAAACCTTATGTGATATAGAGAATATTTCTAAAATCCTATTTAAAAACTATTCTCCCTCTCGATAAGGTTTTTAGCGTACTTTGACATTTTTGTCCCTGGTTTGATTCGAAAATTTATTGAAAAGTATAGTTTCAAATCAAAACAGGCACGCATAGTATATAACGATTCTAGGAGAAAGGGGGGATTACCAGATGGCAGTAAAAACAAGCGTCGGCGCTTCTAGCTTGGTTGAAGTGCTTGATCGGATTTTAGATAAAGGTATCGTAATCGACCTGTATGCGATCGTATCGTTGGTAGGTATTGAGTTGTTGGCAATTGAAGCCAGGGTGGTCATTGCTTCTGTCGAAACCTGGTTGTGTTACGCGAGGGCGGTCGGCCTTCTCGCCCACCATCGTGAAAATGAAGTTGCTTAGCCCTTCTTTATCCTAAGGGGGATGGTAAACCCATCCCCCCATCTTCTATTTTGACCAATTCATCCCGCAACCGGATGAAGAGCGCTTTAAGCACAGTATTTTCTAGAAGAATATGTCGCAAATGCCCTGATTCCCGAAGCTCAGCGCGGCATATATCACAACGAAAGAGTTGGTGAAACATGGCCATGGACCAGATCGAAAAAAACACGATCACGACGCCTGCGATTCAAGACATCCTCGAACGCTGCAAAGCATATCTAAAGGTAGGCTTCCCCGTTCATTTGACCGGACCCGCCGGAACCGGCAAAACGACCTTGGCGATTAAATTGGCCAAAATTTGGGGCCAGCCCTATTATCTAATCCAAGGGGATGATTCCTTCAACCGTCAGGACTTAATCGGCGGTCTTTTTGGATATTCTCAAAAAGTAATCGAGGACAATTTCATTGCCTCCGTGAGCAAATTTGAACGCCGCCTGACCCCCATCTGGGTCGATAATCCGGTAGCCATCGCCTGCCGCGAAGGCGGTACCCTAATCTATGACGAATTTACCCGGGCCCGCCCCGAAACCAATAACCTCTTGCTAGGCATCCTCTCCGAGCACCTATTTTTGACATCGGACCGGAGCGGACGTATGACCTTAGAGTCGGTTCACCCCAACTTTTCGCTGATTCTCACCAGTAATCCCCAGGAATATGTCGGAGTAAACAAAACCCAGGACGCCTTATCCGACCGCATCATCACCATTCAACTCTCACAATTCGATGAAGAGACCGAAGCGGCAATCGCTGCGAAGCAAGCGGGGATCCATGCCGACCAGGCACTGAAGATCGTCCGTTTCGTGAGAAGAATCAAGCAACAAATTCAACTCAAGCATTCTTCGGTACGGAGTTCCATTATGATCGGGAAAATCTATGCCAATGTTTCGTTGCACGAAAACAACCCGCTCTTTTTCTATAAATGTTGTCGCGATATTTTTGGCGAGGATTTAGTCACATTGGAGCAAATCCGGGAGAGCTGGCTCCAGGCTTGATGGGAGCGAGCGATAGACCGTTCGGAAACCGGTGAAGTGGAAAGAAAGAAGGGAAACGATGGGCAAAAAACAAGGCGCATATCTTTATGGAATCACTGCCATGCAAGTCGGCGAGGTTGACTGCCCCGGTATTGGCACCCCTCCTCAAAAGGTCCATTTAGTACCCGCAGGGGGTGTAGGCCTTATCATCACCCACTTATCCCCTGATTTTGAGGATGTCAGCATCGAAGACGCCGTGCAACACGTACGAGTGCTGGAAAACGTGATGGCAAAGTCACCGGTGTTGCCGATCCGTTTTGGAACTGTGGCGGAGTCATTGGCCGATTTAAAGAGAATGGTCGCCAGCCATGAATTTGTGATTCGGAAAGAATTGAACCGCTTAAAAGGAAAATACGAAGTCGGGGTCAAGGCATATTGGCGCAAAGAGGTTATTCTCGAAGAATTGCAACAATCCAAAGATTATTCCACCCTGGTTGAACAGGCGCAACAGGATTCCAGAACCGCCATTGAGCTCGGTCAAAGAATCGAATCCATTGCCAATGAGTGGCGTTCTAAATTTGAAGAACAATTTCATCCCGAATTGGCCCGTTTGACAACGGACAGTATCGTCGGTGAAGCCATGGGGGTTGAAATGGTCTATAACGGGTCGTTTTTGGTAACGCCCGAACAGGATCAGCGCTTGAAAGAGAAAGTTGTCGATATCGCCGAAAAAAAACTCGCCAGCAAAATCGAGTTCCACTATACTACCAATCTCCCTCCCTACAATTTTGTGAAGCTAAAACTGCACTGGGGATGAGGTCATGAACTTATTGGATATCCTTTTCTTCCCTTTCACTGCTCCGGTCAATGGCACCATCTGGGCAATCCAACAGATCGAGAAAAGAGCCTATGCCGAAATGTATGATCCCGACATGTTGCGCGCGGAATTATTGCAACTGCGCATCAGCTATGAACGGAACATGATTTCGCAGGAAGAATACGATCAGAAGTCCCAAGAGATATGGGACCGACTCAATTTACTGACAGACGAAGAAGGTGATAACAATGCCGATGCAGCCGACTAAGACCGGAAGCATTACCCTGGCGGACCTGGTGGACCGCATTCTCGACAAAGGCCTGGTAATCAACGCCGATATTACCGTTTCCATTGCCGGAGTTGAATTGTTGGGCGTGAAAATCCGCGCGGCAGTCGCTTCATTCGAGACCGCCGCCCGTTATGGTCTGGAATTTCCCTCAGGAACCAACTTTAACACCAACTCGTGGAAGCAAATTGACAATGAGATCGAATCCTGCCCCAGCTGCAACAAGCGTTTACTCCGGGATGATCTATTGAACTCCGGTTGTCCCTGGTGCGGTTGGCAAAAGCAATTGACGACCATCGATGAATAGCGGTTTGGAAGGAGGGTCCCGATGCCGGTAGAGGTAGATGCCGATAACTTGAAACAAGGCCTGCTCGGACTGGTAATCGCTTTGGTCGAGATCATTTCCGAGGTGCTAAAGGCGCAAGCCATCAAGCGGATTACCGGCGGTCGTCTATCCGATGAGAGTATCGAACGGTTGGGCCAAGGAATTATGGATATCGAGGAGACGATCGAACGGATTAAACAGGAACAGGGCCTGGAGCAGTCGGTCTCCGACATCCGTAACCAGCTGGATGACGTAATCGACCAAATACTCGATACCATCGTTATCCCCATCGATACCAACAATCCGATATAAGGAGGAAGCTTGGTGGAGGTTAAAGCTTTAACCTATTTGATCCTGTTAATGAGTAGCCTGGGAATGGAGATCAACCTCCAAAATGTCGAACGGTTCCGCCAAAAGATCGCGGTTGCCCCGGACACCGGCGATTCGGAGATCCTAGAATCATTGATTCTCTTATGGAACAGCGCCTCGAAACAAGCTGGCAAGGCCGTTGCCAATGTTGTACCGCGGGATGCAGAAATAATCTTTGCAGCCGGTTCAGTCCCTCAAAACGTACCGGGTTCTTGTTCTGAATGTGCCGGCAATTGCGAAACGATCGTTCTTCCTGAGAAAGCGGCGCCACAGCTTCAGCCATCAGTCCATCCCGGACAGGATAACTTGATTCCGGATAGCCCGGCAACTCAACCCAGTTTAACGAATAAACCCGAACCAACCGGCCAAGCAAAAACCATGGCACCCATTGCGCAAGCCGTTCCTTTCCGGAATGAAGCCGCTGTTCCGGTTGGCACGCCACCGCAAAATTTTGAAATCCAGCCGGACACTTCGGGCCCCAGCGAAACGGAACAAAACAGCTCCGCTCTTCTTGAATCCGGAGCCGTTACCGGGCTATCCGCCATTGCCCAACCAGATTCCCCCGCGCCACCGGCCTTGGCCGGCCGTTATATTTATGGAATCGGCTGGGGCGATCGGACCCGGATGCAGATAAAAGGATTGGGAGACGCTCCGGTTTATGGCATCGGCTACCGGGATATTGTAGCGATTGTCCACCGTTGCGAGCCGCAACCTTATCAATCGGAAAACCGCGAAACCGCTCTGGAATGGATCCAACGCCATCAAGAAGTTCTGGATCAGGCCAGCAGCCTGTATCAATCGGTCCTCCCGGTCGGCTTTGATGTGATTATTGACGGAACTGAATCCGGCGATCCCGATCAGGTGGTCCGCGATTGGCTCATCGAGCGCTACGAACCGATCGTCGCCCAATTGCAGCGTCTGTCCGGGAAAACCGAATATGGGATCAAGCTCTTTTCATCGCCCGAGAAACTCATTGCATTAGCCCATGAAAAGGAGCCCAAAATCAACGAACTGGAACAAAAGATAACCGCCATGAGCAAGGGAACCGCCTATTTGATTCGCAATCAATTGAGCCACTTAATCCGAGATACGGTGGACGAAATTCGCGGTGAAATCGGCAATCAGCTCAAAGAGTTATTGACTCCGATCGTGGTGGAATTCAAAGAAGAAAACGTCATCACCAAACCGAGCGACAATCAACTCACAGACTTAATCGCCAGTTTAACCGTATTGACCGTGACAACGAACGTGGAAAAAATCGGCACGGTTTTGGAAGATTTTCAAAACCGTTATGATGTAACGGTCGAATTCACGGGACCATGGCCACCGTATAGTTTTGTCGAAAATTTTGATTAACCGATGGTGAGGGAGACGGATGAGACCGGTTCGTAAATACTCTGCCCTAGTTGAATTACTCGATCGGGCTCTCGACAAAGGCGTCATCGTCGCCGCCGATGTGATCATCAGCGTTGCCGGCGTTCCCCTAATCGGATTGAACTTGCGGCTAGGATTGGCCAGTATTGAGACCATGCTAAAATACGGAATGATGAATGATTGGGATGCTGCGAACCAATCCATCGAAAAAATCGACCATTCGGAGAGAATAGTCAGTGAAAAAGGAGGGTAATTCGGTGAAAAATCAGTTGAGCCGGTTGGTACACCATTCCGCGCATCGAAATAAGCCTCTGACCCATCTCGGTCAGATCCACCGGGATAACGGCTCGACGCCGGGAAGTGCAGCCGCGCGAATCGAAGCGATTCAAAAAAAGAATCAAGCGATCATTCAAAGTAAGGTTGAAGAGCTCCACCGCAACGTTGAGACGATCATGGCGCGGATCGAAGCAATGAAGGCCAGGATCAAAGCCACCCGCGAGCATGCCATGACCGTTCGGAAAATTGTCAACTTTTCCAAACCCATATCGAAAGAAGGGAAACCGAATGAATAGTTACACCGACCAAATCGCCCCGAAATCACGAACCTCATTGGAGGCGATCATCGCCAAAGGAACTGAAAACATTATCCAACTCACCGGGCTCAAGTTATTAGGAGTCGTCGGAGCGATTCCCGAGGAGAGCAACTATCTTCTCAAAATCGAGTTAATCGAGAGGGAAGGGATCCCCAATACCATGGATTCGGTCGGGTTATATGAAGTCAACGTCGATCCGGGGGGGAATTTGATCAGCTATTCCCGGGTGGATATGCGAAAACGCGGCGAACATTACTAGCGATGGGCGATGAAGACTGGATGGAATCCAGTCTTTTACTTGTCATTCCCAAGGGCCTCCCTGACTGGCGGAATCCTTGATTTCTGAAGAATGCCCGGATGGATTTTTAAGCAACGGCAGGATTTATGACCGGGCGGCAGGAATATTTTTATTCGGAAATGTCCTCTCGTAAGGGATATTAGAAAAACGGAGGTCCCTCTGATGATCCAAATTGTCACCGATACCACTTCTTCCCTCACTTTTGAAGAGTACCGGCGGTTCCGGATTACTGCGATCCCGCTTTACATTCGCCGGGACGAGGATAGTAAACGGGAATTGTTCGAGATCTCCTATGACGAATTTTATAAAGCGCAACGGGCGGGCGCTCATTTTTCGACTTCCCAGCCTGATCCGCACGCCTTCTTGGAGGTCTTTCGGCCGATGATCGAGGCTGGGGACGAGATCATCTGTGTGCTGCTTTCGTCGGGTATTTCGGGCACCATCAACTCCGCCAATCTGGCCAAGCAGATGCTGGAGACCGATAAAATCTCGATCATTGATTCCCGGGAAAGCGGCTACGGCCAGGCGAGTCAGGCCATCAAGGCCCGGCAGATGGCCGATGCCGGCGCCAGCCGGACGGAGATCGTTCAAGCCTTGGCAGAGATGCGGCGCCGCTCCAAGATCTATTTCGTAGTGGAATCCCTGCGCTACTTATACGAAGGCGGGCGTTTAAACGGAGCCCAGGCCCTGATCGGCTCGCTCATTCAGATCAAACCGATTATTTGGTTCGACTCCAGCGGACTCATGGTCCCGCTCGAAAAAGTCCGGACCCTGAAAGCCGCCAAAAATCGCACCCTGGATCGGGTCAAGGAAGAAGTCGATAAAAACGGCATCGTCCAAGCGGGTTTGCATTACGGGGACAACCTCGAAGAGGCGACCGAATACGCCCGGGAACTTGAGCGCATTACCGGAATTCCCGTGCCGCTGGTCAAACTCTCCCCGGTCCTCGGGACCCATACCGGCCCGGATATCTTAGGACCGTGCATTATCACGGAGCGATAACCGGCTCCGTTTAAAAGCGTTGTGATAAACCCTGCCCGAAGGTCAGGGTGAACACAAAAGCTCAGAAAAGCAAGTGATAAAGTCGTTTTAATTCTTTTCGCAAGCTGACTTCCGTTTCGAAAGACTTTATCACATGGCTTTTGAAACACCCTCCCATCCCGTTCAACAATTCATCCGGGAGTTTGGCACAACCGCACTGCTTCTCCGATATGCTATAAGCAGGCAACGACATCATTCCGGGAGCGCTCCGGCGCAACATGATTCCCCTTCGCCAGGCAGCCTCCCGCCCGTTGTTGCAATCTATCGCAATGGAGTGAAACAGGTGCGGCTGTTTTTCGAATGGGAGCAGGCTTTGCTTTTAAGCATCCTGGAAGAGCATCAGCGGACGCTGACCGCGTTTTTTGAAAATCTCACCTATCTCGACATCGGTTACAGGTTTCAGTCCGGCAAGCCCCTTCCCGAACTGGCCATCCGGATTCATGTCCGGCGCAAATTAGCGATCGCCGAATTACTGCCATTCCAAATCCTCCCCCGGAAGATCGCTGGTTTCAGCGTGGATGTCCTGCAGAGCAACCCGGTGCTCCAGCGGGCCGCGGCCGAGCGCGACCGACGTTTTGATCCGATACCGGGCGGCGTGGCGGTCGCCAATCCTCGGCTGAAGGGCTTGGGAACCCTCGGTACCGTGGTCTTCGACCGGTCGACGCCCACGCCCATGGGGATCTCCGCCCATCACGTGCTGGTCGGCGAAACAGGCCAAACCGGCGACGAAATCGTACAGCCGGCCGAGTCCGATTCCTCGGCCACCGTCGGCAACCTGCTGCGCTGGAATAAGGAGCTGGACTGCGCCATCTTCCGGTTCAACCACTCCCGCTCCGTCAGCCGGGCGATCCTGGGAATCCCCCAATTCCCCCGCTATTGTAAAGAACCCCTGGTGGGCATGGCGGTCGCCAAATCGGGCCGGACCACCGGCGTAACCTATGGGATTATCGACGGCGTCAATGCGGACGGATTCACGATTATTCCCGATCCCAGTCATCCCGCCCCCGATGGGGAGATCAGCCTGCCGGGCGATTCCGGCGCGATCTGGCTGGAGCCGTCTTCCGGAGCTGCCGTAGGTTTGCATGTGGCCGGCGAATCCGATCCCGATCCTACTGCGGAGCGGGCCTGGGCGAAACGCATCAATAAAGTGCTGAATGCCCTGGATGTTTCGTTGTAAAACGGGAGGCCTGGCCAATTCTCGCCAAGTTGACGGCAGGATTTTGGACCGTCCGCCAGAATATGTAATGGAGCGCCACGGGAAGGACGGATGAAATTTTTGCAGGGTTTTTTTCAAGAAGTCTATGAAGTGGTCCAACGGGTTCCCGCCGGCAAGGCGGTCACCTATGGCCAGATCGCGGCATGGATAGGCCGGCCTCACTCCGCCCGGGTGGTCGGCTGGGCGATGCGGGTCGGGCCGGAAGGATTGCCTTGGCACCGGGTGGTCAACCGCCACGGCGGGCTGGCCCCCGGCTGCGAACTCGAACAAAGGCTGCGGCTCGCCGCGGAGGGAGTAACTTTCACCTCCGACGGCCGGGTCGATCTGAAGCGGCATGGCTGGTCAGTCCAGGGCGATTAAGGCGGGGTGTCCGGCGCGGCTCCTTAGCGCCGGCTATTTTGTTGAATGAGCGTCACGATGGCGTCGATCCCCCCGGCTAGCTTGGACTGGGCCATCCGGGCCCGGTACGCTTCCCGCTCCCGGTAGAGCTGTCTGAGAGCTGTCAGGAAACTGGCGGCCGTCAGCTCTTCTTCCATCAAAACTTTGCTGAAACCCTGTTTCTCAAAGGAACGGGCGTTCAGGATCTGATCGCCCCGGCTGGACTGTTTGGAGAGGGGAATCAATAAATTCGGTTTTTTCAGGGCCAACAGCTCAAAGATGGTCGTGGCCCCGGCCCGCGAGACCACCAGATCGGCCATGGCGAATAAGTGAGGTAGCTCTTCATTGACATATTCGAATTGTTGATAGCCGGAACGAGCGTTCAAAGCGGGATCGATGTTGCCAGGCCCGCAGATATGACAGACTTGGAACTCCTGTAACAACTCCGGCAGCGTGCCCCGGATGGTGGTATTTAAAACCCCCGACCCTTGACTGCCGCCGATGATCGCCAGTACCGGACGGTCGCTTCCGAAGCCGCACAGGCTCCGGCCGACGGCCGCGTTGCCTCGAAAGAGCGTCGCACGGACCGGAATCCCGGTCAGGGTTTTGGCGTCGCTCCGGATATAGCGGGCCGTCTCCGGGAAAGTATAACAGACCGTCCTGGCAAAAGGCAATGATAACCGATTGGCCAATCCTGGGGTGAGATCCGACTCATGGATGATCACCGGCACCCGGTGCAGCCAAGCGGCCCAAACCACCGGACACGAAACAAAGCCGCCCTTGCTGAAGACCACCGCCGGCTTCAGCTTGCCCAGGAGCGCCACGGCCTCCAGAAACCCCCGGGCGATCCGGCCCGTGTCGGTCAGATTCTTCAGATCCAAATAACGCCGTAATTTGCCGGCGTGAATCGGGTAATACGGGAGTCCCTCCCGCTCGATCAGTTGCCGTTCCATTCCGTCGGCAGTTCCGATATAAACGATCTCGTAACCGAGCTCCCGCAGCTTTGGCACGAGCGCAATATTGGGCGTGACATGTCCGGCGGTCCCCCCGCCGGTCAAAACGATCTTCATGATTGCCTCCTCTACGATCCGCAGACCATTTTCCGGTTCGGCCCATCTTCCCTCTTCCCCTGAACCGGTCTGTCTTCGTTGAACTCCATCCCGCGGCGGAATTCCGTTCCTCTCCGTCCGGCGGTTGCTCCTGATCCGACCTCTATACTTTGCGCCGGGTGGGGCCGCTTTATCAAACCCGTGCGGCATACGCAGCCACAGTCGCAACTGCGCTGTGCTTCCGCTATGCTCAAACTTGTTCCGGCAGCCTGATCCATTCGACCCGGAGCGTTCCGTCGTCGATCCGCAGCAGCGCCAGACTCACCGGCAATTTAAAACGGCGCGGTCCGGCGCTGCCGGGATTGATGTAAAGGACCCCGTCCCGCTCGGCGCTGGCCGCTTGGTGCGAATGGCCGCTGACCACCGCCCGGAACCCGGCGGCCCCGGCATCCAGATCCAACCGGTGTAGATCGTGGAGTAGATAGATCAATACTCCTCCGACCGCGACCACTTCCGTCTCGGGATAGGCCCCGGCCCACTCTCCCCTGTCGCAGTTGCCGCGCACCGCAACCACGGGCGCAATCCGTTCCAACCCGGCGATGACTTCCGGCCCGCCGATATCCCCGGCATGCAGGATCCGCTCGACGCCCGCCAAAGCCGCCAAGGCTTCTTTGCGCAATAATCCGTGCGTATCCGCGATCAAGCCGACCGTAATTCCGTCCAGTGGCGCTTCCTTCTTCCCCAAGCGGTGATTTCCCCGAACCGAACCCTATTGAATATTCTGCACAAACCGGCAAAAGCCTCTTCCGGATCCCCGTGCTTCCATACCATTCTATTCACCCCGCCCCATGGGAATGGTATCCGCTCCGTCCATCCGTTATTCTACCTCTTCCACAGTTTACAAAGACCATTTCAGCTCCTGAAGATCTGCCTTGAGCCGCCCCAGATGTTCTCTCAGTTCCTGAGGATCCATGCGTAGTTACTGTGCAGGTTCGCTCAGTTGCTGAGGATCTCTGCCCGGTTGCCGCGCATGTTCGCTCGGTTACCGGGGATCCTTGCACAGTTACTGTGCATGCTGGTCCGGTTCCTGAGGATCCTCGCACGGTTGCAGTGCATACTGGCCCGGTTACTGGGGAAGTTCACTCGGTTACCGCGCGGGTTCATCCGCTTGGCCGGCCGGGGACGAAACTCTCCCCGCTTCATGTCCGGTCAACTCTTGGCGGATCAGCGCCCGGTTCTTCCGGTGGCATTCCAATAGCAACTTGGGAAAAGAATAACCGGCGATCTGCCGTTCCAGCTCCGGCGCAGGGTCATTCCGAAGCACCGCTTCCCTCAGCCTGCGAAGATATTGCCGCGACGAATCCAGCCGCCGCGCCATCTCGGCCGGATCTGCGGTCACCGCGCCATGGCCGGGGATCAGCAGTTGGATCCGGTCTTCTCCGATGAACCGCCCGGCTTTTTGTAGGGTCCGTTCATAGGCGAGGCTGCTGTGATCGACAAACGGAATCTCCAGATCCGAGAGATAATCGCCGGCGATGAACAAGCCGCCGGGTTCCACCCGGATGAAGAGGCCATCGGCGGTATGTCCCGGCGCCGGGTCAAAGCGGAGCGTCGTTCCGCCCACCCGCAGCGTTTCCCCGTCATCCCCGACGGGATGATCGATCCGGGGGTACTCCAGCGGATAATCCCGGACGATATAATACCCTTCGTCGAAATCGCGTATCTGGGCAATGATCCGCTCCGGGTCCGGATGTTCCGCCAACGCCCGGCTGGCAATGGCGCGGGCACCCGGAAAGGCCCGGTAGCCCAGGATATGATCGTAATCCGAATGGGTAAAGGCGAGAAAAACCGGTTTGCCCCGCCGGGAGCCTACGCAATGCCGGATTTCATCAATCTCTCCCGGCAACCAACCCGGGTCGACCAGCAACACCAGATCGTCGGTATGGACCACCGTGGCGTTAGTCTGATAGAGCGCGCTCTGAAAGACGGTGCAGATGCGGTTTTGAAAGTGAATCACGGCTGACAGCCACCTCCTCGTTCCCCCGACGGAAAATATTCGCTAAAATCCCGAAAGACCCTTTCCTTTTTTCAGTTGTCCGGCCATCAAAAAACAGGCCCTTTTGGAAGGCCTGTTTCATGATCATTCTCCGGATTACTTTCTTCCTTCGTAGGGGATCCCGTCCGCGGCAGGCGGCACCGACTTGCCGACGACTCCGAGAATCAGGATAATCGTACAAGCATAAGGCAGCATGTGCAGGAACTGAGTGGGCACATTCATCCCCAGCAACTGGAACTGGCCTTCCAAAGCTTCGGCGAATCCGAACAGTAAACAAGCGAAAAAAGCGCCGACCGGATTGTATTTCCCGGAGATCATGGCCGCTAAGGCGATGAAGCCCCGGCCGGCCGTCATATTCTCTTTGAAGAGATCCATCGAGCCCAAAGAGAGAAAGACTCCTCCCAAACCGCCCAGCAGACCGCTGGCGATCACCCCCAGGTAGCGGATCTTGCGGATGCTGATCCCCACCGTGGCGGCGGCTTCCGGATTCTCCCCGACCGAGCGGATCCGCAGGCCGGTCGTGGTTCCGAATAAGAAAAAGCTCGAAAGCGCGACCATTGCCAATGCCAGATAGACCAGGGGGTTGAGGTTGCCAATCGCATCTCCGAGGAACGGGATGTCCTTTAAGAGCGGGACTTGCCAATCAGCCACTTTCGCCACGGAAGGCGACTGCCCGACGCTGTGAAAAAACTTCACCAGCAACATATTGGTTCCCGCCACGGCCATCAGGTTGAGGGCCACGCCGCTCACGGTCTGGTTGGCCCGCAGCTCGATGGAGAGGAAGGCATGGACCGCCGCGACCAAGCCGCCGACCAGCGTTCCCAATAATACTCCCAGCCAGGGATTGTTGGTCAGATACGAACCGTACATTCCAAAGAAGGCCGAAAATAACATGATGCCTTCCAAGCCGATATTGAACACCCCTGAACGTTCGGAGAAGACGCCGCCCAAAGCAGCGAAGATGAGAGGCGTGGCGGCCCGAAGCGTCGATGCGATCACGAAAGCGCCGATTCCCATGATAAATCCCCAATCCATTGCCTCAAACCTCCTTGCTTACGGGTGTGGCGGCGGGAAGCGACTCCGACCGCACCGCCCGTTGGGCGCGTATTTTTTTGATCAAATAATCGGCCCCTACGAAAAAAATGATGACCGCCTGCATGATGCCGATTAAATGTTTGGAGATCCCCGCCACGCTCTGCATCTCCAGCGCTCCGCTGTTCATCGCGCCAAAAAGCAACGCTCCGAAGAGAATGCCCGCGGGATGGTTGTTCCCCAGCAGGGCGACGGCGATGCCGTCCAGCCCGTAACCGGGAAAACCGAACAGATCATTGAAACGGTATTGGATGCCCTGGATCTGGAGCGCGCCCGCCAAACCGGCCAGCGCGCCGCTGACCGCCATCGCCAGCACCATATTATGGGTGACGTTGATCCCCGCGTAACGCGCCGCCTCACTGTTGAGGCCCACCGCGCGGATCTCAAACCCCCACTTGGTCTTCCACAGGAATAAATAAACCAGTACCAAACAAGCCAAGGCAATCAAGATTCCCAGATGCGCCCGGGAAGGTGGCAGGAAACGCGCCAGCTTGGCTGAGTCGCTAATCATCCGGGTTACCGGCCGGCTGCCCGGCGGCTCGATCAAAACGTAATTCACCAGATAGCCGGTGAAATGCAACGCCATATAGTTCATCATGATGCTGCTGATCACTTCGTGCGCGCCGAAACGGGCCTTAAGAAAGCCGGGGATGGCCCCCCAAATCGAGCCGGCCAGAATGCCGGCGAGCATGGTCAGGGGGATATGAATCCAAGCCGGCAGCCCGGTAAAGGAGGAACCGATCCAGGCGGCGGCGATCATTCCCAAAATAAACTGCCCTTCCACGCCGATATTGAATAATCCGCAGCGGAACGCCAGGCCGATGCCCAAACCGGTTAAGATTAGCGGCGATACATAGACCAAGGTCTCTCCGAACTTGGTCGGAGTCCCGAAAGCGCCAAAAAACAGATGGTGATAGGCTTTGAAAGGATCGCCGCCGAACCAGCCGATGATGAAGAAACCGGCAATCAAGGCGCAAAACAAGGCGATCGCGGGAAAAAGTAATTTGGAGCCATATTCTTTGAGCTTCGTACCAATATTCATCGATTCACCGCCTCTGCGTTGGAATTCAAGCGGAGGCCGCCGGTCATCATCAGGCCGAGTTTCTCCTCGGTGGCCTCTTCGCGCCGTATTACGCCGACGATCTCGCCTTCGTAGATTACGGCGATGCGATCGGCCAAGGCCATGATCTCGTCCAATTCCAGCGAGAACAGCAGCAGGGCCTTGCCATTGTCCCGCTCCCGGACCAATTGTTCATGGACCGACTGAATGGCTCCCACGTCAAGGCCGCGCGTCGGTTGGGCCACGACCAACAGTTTGGGATTGCGCCGGATTTCCCGGGCAACCACCACTTTCTGCTGATTGCCGCCGGAAAGAGAGGCGGCGGCCACTTTGCCCCCGGGCGTCCTGATGTCGAACCGGGCGATTAATTCGGCGGCATTGGCTTGAGCCCGTTCCTCATCCAGAAAACCGTAACGGCAGAATTCCAGAGTCCGATACACTTCCAAAATTAAATTGTCTTGAATCGAAAAGTCCAGTACCAAGCCGCGTTTTTGCCGATCCTCCGGGATGTGGCCGACGCCGAGCTCAATAATCTGCCGCGGCGTGCGGTTGGCAATATCCTGGTCTTCCAGGAAGATCCGTCCGCCGCTGGCCGGACGCAACCCGGTCAGCGCCTCGATCAGCTCAGTTTGGCCATTCCCGTCCACCCCGGCCACGGCCAGGATCTCTCCGGCCCGGACCTCCAGGTTGACACGCTTCAATGCCGGAAGCTTGCGATTGTCCAGCGCCTCCAGATTTTCGACCCGCAAGACACTCTTGCCCGGCCGGGCCGGTTTTTTCTCCACTTCCAGCAGGACCTTCCGTCCGACCATCATTTCCGCCAGCGACTCCATATCGGTCTGGCTGCTGTTGACGGTGTTAATCACTTCGCCCTGGCGGATCACGGTGATCCGATCGGCGAATTTCATGACTTCCTTCAATTTATGGGTGATGAAGATCACCGATTTTCCAACGCTCACCAAATTGCGGAGAATTTTTCCTAAATCCTCCGCCTCCTGGGGCGTCAGCACCGAAGTCGGCTCATCCAACACCAGGATCTCCGCTTCCCGGTAGAGCGCCTTGATAATCTCCACTCGCTGCTGCAGACCCACGCTGATATCCTGGATCCTGGCATCCAGATCAATTTTTAATCCCAGTTCCTTGGTGAGCATGGTGATCTTTTGAACGGCCCGCGCCCGATCCAGCCGTCCGAGAGCTGTTTTGGGTTCATCCCCTAAAATGACGTTCTCCAAGACCGTAAACGGGGGAATCAACATGAAATGCTGATGAACCATGCCGATGCCCTGTCTGATGGCCTGGAGCGGCGAGTTGATCTCCACCTTCCGTCCATGCAGCAGGATCTCCCCGGAATCGGGTTTGTACAATCCGTACAGAATCTTCATCAAGGTGGTTTTCCCGGCACCGTTCTCTCCCAGTAGCGCATGGACTTCGCCGCGGCGCAATCCGAAGTTCATGTTGCGATTGGCCCGTACCCCGGGGAAGCTTTTACAGATATTGCGCATGGCAAGAACTTCGTTTGAATTCGGGTCCGAATCCATCATTTCACCTCCTACACATTACCGGTATACGGGAGCATCCTTGGAACTTTTCCGTATAACCATCCACGTTGTCGCTTCGCCGAATAGAATGAGTTCCCTTTTCGAATGACGCCGACTTTAAAAAAGTGCCGGTATTATAAGCCGGCACTATCAGGAATAAATTGGAAATAACCCAATATGGAGTTATTTTACGTCCTTAGGATCGGTAGGAACCTTGATCTTGCCCGCGATGATCTGCTTTTTGAACCGCTCCACCTGGGCCAAAGCCTTCTTTGAAGCGGTCTTTTTGGCGCTTTCGCTCACTCCGACGCCATCTTCCTTCAGACCCAACTCCACTGTACCGCCGCTGAACTTGCCATTCAATGCATCCACGGAGGTCTTTAAGACGCCGACATCCACCCGCTTAATCATGCTCGCGATGACCCGGCTTTTTCCGCCCACAAGACCCTCGGCATACTGGTCTTTGTCAACGCCGATCGCCCAATAACCCTCGCCCTTTTCCTTGGCGGCGGCAATGACACCGAGACCGGTAGCGCCAGCAGCATGATAAATGATGTCCGCGCCGATGGCGAATTGCGAAGCCGCCAATTCCTTACCTTTGGTAGGATTGTCGAAAGCTCCGGCGTACTGCGAGAAAACCTGCGTCTTGGGGTTGGCTGCTTTGACGCCGGCCCGGTAGCCCGCTTCAAAGCGTTTAATCAACGGAAACTCCATGCCTCCGACGAACCCGACTTTATGCTTCTTGGAATCCATGGCGGCAATCACGCCTACCAGGAACGAACCCTCGTGTTCCTTAAAAAGCACCGAGCGAACATTGGGGCTCTTGATTTCGGCGTCAATAATTCCGAAATGCTGATCGGGGTAAGCCTTGGCCACTTCGGTCAGGGCATCCTGCATCAAAAAGCCGATCGCCCAGATAACATCGAATTTCTGATCGGCCAGACTCTTTAAGTTCGGCACATAGTCTTCCATCTTGGAGGACTCGACCACTTTAATCTCGGCCCCGTATTGTTTCTGCAGCATCTTCAACCCGTCGTAAGCGGCGTCATTGAAGGATTTGTCACCCAGACCGCCGACGTCGGTGACCATGGCGACCCGAAACTTGCCAGCCGCCATCCCGGTGACGGAGAGCGACAAGATCAGGGTCAGCGCCAAACAGACCAGTAGAATTCGTTTTTTCATCATGAACCTCCTCTTTGAAATTTAACATTTATAGCTTCGCTTTAGGCTTCAATTCTCCTCTTCCAAATTATTAATTTTTTGTAAGCGAGTCCTCATTAACGGTATACGACCCAAACAATCGCTTTATACCAAATAATTCGCTAAAAAAGGTAATCGGTGGATAAAAAGTTCGATTTGTGCTCGCGCACGATCCGGTTGATCAATTCTTTGTTCATGTCATTGCCTTTCGCGGCGACTAGGGTGCGAATGGAAAAGACCCGCAGCGCGTCGGAGACCGAGAGCGTCCCCTCGGCCGAATCCTTGCGGCCGGTGAATGGGAATGAATCCGGCCCCCGCTGGCATTGGCTGTTGATATTGACCCGGCAGAGCTGGTTGACGAGCGGATCGATCATCCGGGCGATCGCTTCAGGGTCCCGGCCGAAGAGGCTCACTTGCTGCCCGTAGTTGGACTCCTCGATATAGCGGATGGGCTGGTCCAGATCGTCGAAGGGAATCACCGGGATCACCGGGCCGAACTGCTCTTCGTGATAGACGCGCATCGCCCCGTCCACCGGATAGAGCAGCGCCGGATAAAAAAGTGTCCGGTAGGTGGCGCCGCCTTCGGGATTGACCACCCGGGCGCCGTGCGCCACGGCATCGGCGACCAATCCTTGCAGATACTCGGTCTTCCCCGTTTCCGGCAGCGGCGTAACAGCCACGTTCTCATCCCAGGGCATTCCCAGCTTCAGACGGGCGATGGCCGCGCTGAACTTGGTCAGGAAGGCTTCGGCCACCTCCCGGTGGACAAAGATGATCTTCAAAGCCGTGCAGCGCTGGCCGTTATAAGAGAGCGCGCCCAGGCGGCACTCCTCCACCGCCAGATCCAGATCGGCATCGGGCATGATAATGGCCGGGTTTTTGGCGTCCAGGCCCAGGACCGAGCGCAAACGGTGCGGTTTGGGGTGCTGCTTCTTTACGGCGTCCGCAATTTTGCTGGTGCCGATGAACGCCAGCACATCGATTTTCCCCGAAGCCATCAACGGTTCGATAATATTGGCGCCCCGGCCGTAGACGAAATTGACGACCCCGGGCGGAAAAACGTCGCGGAAGATCTCCAGCAGCGGCTGGTAAAGCAAGGTTCCCAATTTGGGCGGCTTGCAAATGACCGTATTGCCCATGATCACCGCCGGAATCAAGGTGGTGAAGGTCTCATTCAGCGGGTAATTGAACGGGCCCATGCAGAGCACCACTCCCAGCGGCGCCCGGCGGATCTGACTGATGATCTCCTGCTCGACCACAAAACGGGAGGAGGTATTGTCCAAATCCTTCAGCGCAAAGGCGGTGCTCTTGATATAATCGATGGTCCGGTCGAACTCGGATGCGGCGTCGCGGTAGCTTTTGCCGATCTCCCACATCAGGAGCCGGACCACCTCGGCCCGTTTGGACTTCATCCGCAGCGCGAACTCCTCCACCCGGGCGATCCGTTCGGCCACCGGCGAGGTGGGCCAGAGCCCCCGGCCGTTGGCATAGGCCTTGACCGCCGCCTCCAGGACTTCTTTTACTTTCTCTGCGGAAAGCAGCGGATAACTCCCGAGAAACTGCTGCTTCAATCCTTCCGGGGTTTGCACATGAACCGGCGAGTAGACCTCCTGGACCGGCCCATCCCAGCGCCGCAGTTCGCCGTCGGCCAGGTATTCAGTCTGACACAGCGGCTCGGCCATCCGGAACTCCGCCGGAATCCCGGCCTCAGCCGGGAAAAGTTCTTTCATTTGTTCGAGAATTGGCATGGGGTACCTCCGTAATTTTCATCACCGCAGCGACATCTTTTTTTCACCGGAACGTTGGATGAATAAAGGGAACGGATTGCCCTTTCTTTAAGGAATTGGCAATTCCTTTTTATTTTATCATCTCCCGGGCCAAGCGCGAAGTCCAAAACTTCGGAAACTGCCAAATTTGCGCATAACGAAGCAACGTGTCCCATATATTTTGAACTGATCGTTATCCTATCCGAAGGGGGTGCCGGTATGAACCCTCCGCCCTCGATCGCTCTGTTTGAGCACCGTTTCTGGCTGCAGATCCTGGGGGACCACGCCCGTTTCATCTTCACTTCTCTCGCCATGACCGAACAGCACCAGCTTCAGCAGGCCAATTCCTTCATTGAAAATCTGGACCAGTTGCTCGGCGAGGCCCGCCAAGCCAAAAACGGAACTGAAGTCGCGGCACTGACGCAGCGCGCCTATCAACAGGCGCAAGCGCTCCGCGCTTTTAAGCTTGAAATCCTAAAGGCCCATTTGACGGTGGGGGTTCAGACCTCGCTGAGCCCGACTTTTTATAATCATATGGTCAATGAAGTGGAGGAATACTTGCGAATTTTGGGGTTCCTGATGGCCGGCGGGCAGCCGCCATTGCTTCCTCCGCTCCACTACCACCTGCTCTGGCTGAAAGACGCCGAGGGCCATGCGAGCGGCCTGAGGGTCCGGTTCGACGATACCGAACGGGAATTCATCGAGCGCAGCGACTCCTTCCGCATCCGGTTTAACGATTACTACAACCAATCCGTTGAATTTTCCGGCTATCAACGGACCGGTCTCGCCGATTTCCCGGCGCTGGCCCGCTTGAATTTCACCGTGGAAACGGTGATGCAGGATTTCCGGGAGTTTCTGGCGACCGTGGGAGGCGCGGTGCGGAGCAAAGAAGCGTTGAGCGTGCTTTCGCCGTTGATCCCGGACCACATGGATCGGGAGGAATGTTATTACCTGATCAAGCTGGCTCAAGTATCCCAGGTACGGCCGCCGGACTGCGATCCGGCCCGGCCCCGGGTGAACAATTGACTTTCAATTCGCCGGTCGAATCGGCCTTCACCTAGGCGATCGTACCGGACCAACGGCCCTGGAAGACCGTTTCCGCCGGGCCGGTCATATAGACGGTGTCGTCGGATTCCCATTCGATGAGCAGATCGCCGGCAGCCAAATGAACCACGACCTTCCGTCCAGTCTTGCGGTTCAGCGCCGTGGCCACCGCAGCGGCGCAGGAGCCGGTCCCGCACGCCAGCGTGCTTCCGGCCCCCCGTTCCCAGGTGCGGACGGAGATCTCGCGTTCGTTGTGCACTTCGACCCAGTTGACATTGGTCCCTTCGAGAAAAACGGGATGCCGCTCAATGGCCGGACCCAACCGGGCCGGATCAATGGCTCCGATATCCGGGACCAGAATCACGGTATGCGGTACTCCCATCCGGACGCTGGTGATGCGGTACTCCGCACCGCCGGCCGCCAAGACTTCCCCGATTACCCTTCCTTCCGGACCGTTCATCGGCAGCTGGCTGCGGAGCAGGCCGGGCTTTCCCATATTGACCCGGACCGATGTCACCCGGCCATCGCTGACCGTCAATTCCGGGATGATCGGTCCGGCCAGCGTCTCGACGACGAACCGCTCGGCGGCGATCAAGCGCTGCTCGTAGACATACTTGGCGAAGCAGCGGATCCCGTTGCCGCACATCTGCGCCTCGCTGCCGTCCGCATTGATGATTCGCATCCGAATGTCAGCCGGAGCGGCGGCGGGAAGCACCACTAGAATCCCGTCCCCGCCGACTCCGAAGTGCCGGTCGCAGAGGCGGCGCGCCAGCGCGGAATAATCGACGCCGGGATCCTCTTCGAAACCGTTGAGGACGATAAAATCATTGCCCAGGCCGTGCATTTTGGTGAATTCCAACATCATCGCTCACTCCTGTTCCATTCTTGATTCGCCGGATAGCCTCTCCGATAATGGCGAAGCCCTGCTCCATCTCCCAACGGTCCACCCGCGATACGCTCAACCGCAAGGAACCGGCTCCGGAGCCGTCGGTATAAAAGATGTCGCCCGGCGTGAATAAGACGCCATCCGCACAGCAGTCGGCCAATAATTGCCGGGCGTCGATCCCGTCCAGCTCGATCAGGAGATGGAGCCCGCCGTCCCCCCAGACGCGGCGGCAGGGAATATACTGCCGCGCCAGGGCCAGGGCTTGCTCATACTTCTCCCGGTACAGTTTTTTGGCGCGCTTCAGATACTGCTGGAAGCGGCCATTCTGCAGGTATTCGTACAACACCGCCTGATCGAGCAGCGAGGTATAGATATTGCGGTAGAACTTGATCCGCTCCAGATAGGCGATGAGCCGGGCGTCGCCGCCGATCCAGCCGATCCGGATTCCCGGGAACAGGATCTTTGAGAAACTGCCCAGGCAGACCACGCCGTTCCCGGACCCGGCCAAGGCGATCAGCGGGCTGACGTGGGCGCCGGAATGGCGCAGCTCTTCATTGAAACCCTCCTCGACCAGCGGCACCTGGTACTTGCCGAACAGTTCCAGCACTTTCAGCCGTTTCTCCGGCGCCATCACCAGGCCGGTCGGATTATGGTAAGAGGGCATGATAAAACCCAGCTTCACGCCGGGTTGCGCCAAGGCCCGCTCCAGTTCGTCCGGGTCAATGCCGTCTTCGCGCATGGGAACGCCGTTTACCTGCAGCCCCGAGAGTTTCATGATATCCAGAGCCAGATTGTGAGTGGGATTCTCGCAGATCACCCGATCTCCGGGATTGGTCAAGGCCGCCATCACCAGCGAGAAGCTCTCGGTGAAACCGCTGGTGATCAAAAGATCCTTGCCCTGAAAATCGACTCCTTTATCCTCCAGATAGTGCTTTAAATACTCAATCAGCGGGCGATAGCCCTGGGCATCACCGTAGTTGAGCAATTTTTCCCCTTCCAGAGCGATCCGGTTCAGAAAGGCCCGTTTGATCTCCTCAATCTCAAAAATGCTCTCATCCGGGGCCAGGCTGTTGAAGGGGATCATGCCCTGCCGCCACTGCCAGGCCGTGGCGGTCTGGTTCAGTTCCCAGGCCTTCCGGCCGTAATCATTAATCCGGCGCGGCCAGTCGAAGACCGGCTTCCGGCCCTCCCGGGCCCGCGCGGCGCTGACATATGCTCCCTGGCCGTGAATATTCTCGATCAACGAGTCGTCCTGCAGCTCCTGATAGGCCAGGATCACCGTGTTCCGGCTGACCTTCAGGATATGGCTCAATTCCCGGGTCGATGGCAGCCGGACCCCTTTGCGGAGCGCGCCGCTCTCGATCAGATCCCGGATATAATGGCTGATTTGCCGGTAAATCGGGCTATCGGAAGTTAGTTTCAGATCGCCGAACATCTTGTCATCACCCAATCCTCATTTTGACACAAAAAACGAAACGTTCCAAGCACCACCGGGAAAGATTTTCAACGGCCCCGTGGTTCAGGCGGTCCGGCCGGTTCGAGCGCAGGATTCGCCGCGCCCATCGTCATCCTGCGCAACGACCCGGCGGAAGCGCGATCCCGTCGGCAACCCCGGCGCGGCTGTGGCGACGGATTGGGCGGCGGTCGCCCAGGACCGGAGGGAGGCGGAGCAGTCTTGCGCAACGGTTGCGACATACTGCGCGGCCGTTGCGACGGAGCGATGACGGCTCGGGACGGCCCGACACCCGGCGCGTCTACAGCTCCACCGGCACCGGCTGGCGCAAGCGGATCTCCCGCTCGGTTACCCGGCAATCATAGGCCAACACTTGTACGCCGAGTTTCCGCACCTCCCGGAGCTTGGCGCGGAACTCCGGCTGGGTCCGGTCATTGGGGGTGAACCGCAGGGCGTCCTCCCGTTGAATCAAGAAGATCACGGCCGCCCGGAGCCCTTCACTGCAAAGCCGCGCCAATTCGTGCAGGTGTTTCAAGCCGCGTTCCGTCGGAGCGTCCGGGAACAGCGCCACCCCCGACTCCACCAGCGTCACCGATTTGACCTCGATTGCGGCGTGTTGCCCGCCATTGCTGAGAAAAAAATCCAAGCGGCTGTCCCCCATGGTGTGTTCCCGCCGTACCTCGGGGTAATCGCGAAACGCCTCGAGCGCGCCGTCGCCTAATGCCTCGCCGACCACGGCGTTGGGGATGACGGCGTCGATGCAAACCCATAGGCCGGCTTCATTGCGGAGTAATTGCAGCCGACCGGCGGTCTTGCGGCAAGGATCCCCGTCGCAAGGCTCGTACCGTAATTCCCGTCCCGGCACGATCAACTCGCGCAGCCGCCCCGAGTTGGCGAGGTGCAGCGGAAACATCCGACCGGCCTCGTCGCGGGCCTCCACCACAAACCGGTTCAGTCTCCGAACCACCAGGCCTTTTCGTAAATTGGCGAATTTCATGTTGTCTCCCCATCCGTCATTCGGGCGGCATTGGCCGCGCGACAGAATCCCGTCCCCGGCTTTCCCGCCCCTCCTGTCATTTCCTTTAGCGTAACCGAAGCGGTCCGAAATTGCCAGCATTATCTCGAAAAATTCTCCGCCCCGGCGGCAGCCGCGCCGCAAAGCAATCAACCACCGGGCGGTGGTTGATTGGCAAGCGTCTTCCGATTGGATTACGGTTTGGAAATGGTTCGCAATAAAGCGTCCCGGCTGATCATACCCTGAAATTGGCCGGCGTCGTTGACCACCGGCAGCCGCTTCAATCCTTGCTCGGCCATGAATTGCACCGCGGTGTCCACTGTATCCCGTTCCCGCACCCATAGGACCTGGCGGTTCATCAGATCCCCGGCGGTCCGGGCGTTCATCCGCTCGACAACCTCTTTGAGCTGTCGCCGCTTCGCCAGGGCTGACCGGGGGTGGATAAAGAACTCTTTCGCTGTTTCCACGGTTCCGTCTCGCACCGGCAGCAGATCGGTGTCGGAAATGATTCCCAGCAGATGATTGGCATGGTCCACCACGGCCACCCGTTGGATCTCCTTCCGGTCGAACAGGTCCACCACTTCGGAGAGGGGCGTCTCGGGATATACCGCCTCCCGGTCCCTCTGTCCGACCTGTTTAATCTGTTTGAGGTTTTGGACCGTGATGTGCTGGTGTTGCAAGGTCTTCCAACGTAATACCTGCTGGTCAATGACGCGCAGGATATCAATCCGGGCGATCACCCCCGCCAGCCGGCCTTGCTCATCCACCACCGGCAGCCTTTTCAAACGGTGCTTCAGCATCAGGTCGATCGCTTCGTGAAGCTGCTGGGATTCCCGGACCGTCACCGCCGGACTGGTCATGATCTCGGCGGCGGTATAGATCGGCAACTGATTCAGAAACTTCTCGATCTTCGCCGGCTCGAGCCGGGCCAGGAGTCCCAGCCGCAAAGGCAGATGCGGGTGGTCCGAGAGATTCTCCTGGGTGATCATGCCTAGGACCCGCCGTTCCTCATCCACGACCGGGATACTCTTGAGCGAGGCGGCCAGCATCCGCCGGACCACTTCATCCAGGGGCAAACCCGGCGGGACCGTGGCTACTTTGCCGGTCATGACCTCCCGGACCGTCACTTGATTGGGGATGAGCTGTTCATCCGCACGATAATGGTAGACTGCCAGCTTCTCGACGGCTACAATCCCGTCCTGTACCATAGCGGCGACATTTCGCAGCACCACCTTTAACCACCGGACAGGCAGGATGATCTCGATCTTGACGGGCAGATTGAAATTATACTTTAGGAGCGTCTGAATGGCGATCTCTCCGGTCTCGTAATAGCCTTCGTTTCCTTTGACGACGATGCAACGGAGCGGAATCTTCAATCCCCGCAGATACTCGACTACCGCCTGACCGAGCGGCTTCCCCTGCCAATGGGCGTTCTCATTGGTAAAAACCTTTATGATCCGGTATCGCTGCATAGTTCACCTCGCTCCGAATTTTTAGGGACGACCCGTGCATCCGTTGACGGATCGCTTGCTCGAGTCGCGGATCCATAAACCCCGTTGCAATAATGACGCGATCCGCAATTCGTCCTAATTATTCAATATGATTCATGGCTTGCAACTATTACGGAAATTCACCGCTTCCGCCCGGCGTCGAAAACAAAAAATCATGCCGCGAAGCCTACCGTGAGAATGAAATAAATTTCTTCAAAAAAAAATTTGCATTCCTCAAGCGAATGCAAATCGCAACAAAGCGGAGAATTTATCTCATCCTACTCCAGCGGTAATCAGTTGAATGAAATCCCTTCAGTCCTCCATCATGGCCAGTTCGGACCCTTATCATTCCTCATTCAGTTGGTGATGGCCCGCAACAGCGCTTCCCGGCTGATCAGTCCTTGAAAACGTCCGGCGGAATCGACCACCGGCAACCGTTTGAGGTTTTTCTCGGTCATCAGCCGGATCGCTTCCTCCACGGAACGGTTTTCCTCCACCGTGACCAGATGGCGGGTCATCACTTCGGAGGCGGTTTTCGCATCCATCTTTTCGAGATAGCCTTGGAATTGGGCGCCTTTGAAACGATTGTGGTGGATGAAAAAGTCTTCGAATTCTTGATCGCCCAGACTCTTGAGGACCGGCAGCAGATCGTAATCGGAGATCAGTCCCACCAGCCGGTCGTCCGCGTCGACCACCGCCACGCGTTGGATGTGTTTGCTATAGATCAGCTCGGCCACCTCGTATACAGGCGTCTCGGGCCGCACGGTCTCAAACTCCCGGTTGCGGATGGCTTTCACTTTGATGCCTGTATAGCCTTGGAACAGATGAAAGGCGGGATCCACGCCGGAGCGGGCTGTCTGTTGATTGATCGCCCGCAGGATATCAATGCGCGAGACCATTCCCACCAGAATGTTGGCCGAATTGACCACGGGCAAACGTTTCAGCCTGTGTTTCAGCATTAGCTTAATGGCATCCAGAATATGCTGCTCCTGATTCACCGTCACCACCGGCGTGGACATCACCTCGGCGGCGCTGAATAACGGGAGATGATTCAAGTACTCCTCGATCTTGGCCGGTTCCAGACGGGCCAGGAGGCCCAAGCGCAACGGCAGGTGAGGCGGGCCCGAGAGGTTTTCCTGGGTAATGATTCCGAGGACCCGGCGTTCGGCATCCACGACCGGAACGCTCTTGTGCGCGGTCGCCAACATCTTGCGGATCACTTCATCGACCGGCGTTCCCGGCTCGACCGTATCCACTTGGGTGGTCATCAGTTCGGCGATCTTGAGGTGCTGCGGGATCAGCCGTTCGGTGGAACGGTGCGCATGGAGCTTGATCTTTTCCACGATCACCATGCCGTCCCCGACCATCTCGGTAACGCCGGCGACGACTGATTTCACGACTTCCGCGGGTACGATAATCTCGATCTTCAAGGGCAGATTAAATGAGAACTGCCGCACCGGCTGGTCGGCGACGTCGCCGCTCTCGAAATATCCGGCCATTCCCTTGGAGACAAAACACCGCCCCGCAATGTTTCGGTCCTTCAAGAAATCAATCACCGCTTGCCAGACGGGTTTATCCTGCCAAATCACATCTTCGCTGGTGTAAACCTTAATTAACCGGTATTTGGCTAACATCGATTTCACCCCGCAATCCGTATGATTCTTCTAATTTGATTATACATCATCCGAATCGGCTTGTAAAAAGGTTATGTCTCCACTCCCGACAGTAACCGCTTCTCGCCGGAGATGGATTGCAGCGGCTCGATATTCTGGGTCACTTCCAATACCCCTATAAACTCGCCGTTCTCGTCCCGCACCGCAAAATAGCGGATATACACCAAGCTATCGCCCATCCGGATCCAGAAATCTTCATGCTCTTTCTCGCCGCTCCTCAGATCGGCCACCAGCTTTTCGACCACCTGGACGCTGGCGGGAGGATGACAGTTTTGCACCGTTCGGCCGATCACCGCCCGGGTTCGCGGAAAAATCCGCTCCTCCGCCTGATTAAAATATTTCACGACGCCATCGCGGTCAACGAACGTAATATCCACCGGCAGCCGGTTGAAGATCGCCTTCACCTCGGCCGGACTGAGGATGCCGGTCCCCAGATTCAGATAACCGCCTCGGACCGGTTGTTCCCCGGCGCCGGCCTCTTTGGCCTCCAGATTGATCCGGACCGGGTGCCACTCTCCCTGGGGTTCGACCAGGCTGTAGCCGATGGCGTCGCTTTCCGCCGCGATCGTCCGCCATTCATCCTCGGTCAAGGTATCGAGCGCCATGGGGAACAGGATTTGCTCCTCTTTGAAGATCATCTCCGCCACCTTGGTGAGGGTCTCTTCGGCCTGTTGAACCACATGCTCCCGGTCGGGCTGTTCGGAACGGAGCAGTTCCCGGGTCCGTTTAATCATCCCCCGGATCTCATCGTCCACGCCCCACATAACCTTGGGCGGAGCGGTTATTCCATACTTTTCAAGGAACGGAAATAGCAGGTTTTCCTTGCGGCTATAATGCTTCTCGATATCCAGCAGCAGGTTGAAATCGCTCAGCAGCCGCATTCCTGCCTCCCGGCCGTCCTCCTTCCGGTACTCCTCTAGATGGGGCCGGATGTTTTCAGCGACCAGCCGCTCCAACGCCCGGTTCTCCAGCGTGAAAGTGTGCAGCGGATGCCCGGGAATCTTATCGGGTTGCGCCGGCGCATGAATCTCCGCGATGGAACCCTTGAAAACCGCGGCGTGAACGTCGCAGAGCCGCTGGATCTCCTCCACCGGCATTCCTTCCGCCATCAAGGCCTGCTCCATCTCGGAGATCTCCGTCGCCGATACGCCCTGAATCAGTTCGGCGAACTTCTCCTTCACCTCGGCGGCGCTCTTTCCCCGGTGCAACTCCTTGATGATTTCCTTCAGCGCTTGTTGCCGGTATTCGCGATTATTAATTACCTCACTCATCGTTTCGCTCCCTCGCTTCCTATTTCAGCCAGCCGCGCTTGAGGCTGAATAGCCAGTAGACGGCGACGGCACCCCAAATCTGATGATTAATGAAGGAATGGTAAACCTCCAACGAATTCCCGAACCAATGGCCGCTGGCGATCAGGCAGACGAAGACCCATGTCCCCAAGCTGTAAGCGATTCCCTTCATCCAAAAGTAGCCGGGCCCGAGCAGGCGCATAAAGTACACCAAACCGACTCCAAAGGCGCCGGACATTACGAGGTCCAAGAAAGCGCCGATAATCCATTGGTGCAGGTTGATCGGCCATTCCGGAGAAAAGAAGACCTTGATCAGCATCCGCCAACAGTGATATCCGGAAAAACGCCAATGGAACAGGAGAAAGTCAATTGCGGTTTTGGGCAGGTCCGCGCCCAATCCTATCATGGTCCCGACGATGAACGGTTCATCCACGACGAAGGTCCTTTCGCCATTTATCAAGTGACATTTCCATTGACGACGCCCGAAGATCTGCGCGATTCCTTCCATCCGAATTCTATGAGATGAAAAAAGCGAAAAGCCGGCTCCGAACGGCCAAATGATTGAACTTTTTCATGGTATCCATCGCGAACCACAGGTCACGATTCATCCACGTCTTCAAAGGATTGGGACATCGACTCATCATAACGTAGCTTTCCTTGACGGTGGGCGAATTATTCCGTCCCGGCCGGAGATCCGGGCGGAATCGTATAAAAGAAAAGGACCGAGCCATTGACTCCGTCCTTTTGTATCCTCATATCCTAATCCGATGGTTCGCCGGACCCGCGCTCATCCCCTGCGGAACCACCAAATCACCAGCAGCGCCTGGGCCAGAAGGATGGCCGGCAAGCCCCACATAAAACTAGGGTGCCTGGTCTTATGCCGAAATAACAGGCAACCGCCGTAGACGCCGATGGCACCGCCCACGGCAGCCAGCAGAAAAAAAGTCCTTTCGGGGATCCGCCACCGGCCGCGGCGGGCTTTGGATTTGTCGAGCGCCGTGAGGAAAAAACCGGCCAAGTTGAGCAACGCCAGCATTGCCAGTCCAGTTTCGCCGGAAATCGCTGCCATGAAACAACCCCCTCATTGAATCATCCGTCCCGAAGCCGCCAGCCGGCGGCCGCCGGTTTCTTGAGCAAATTAAATCAAGTATTCATTCGAACCGGAGGAGGCGATCTCCTGCCGATTCTAAAAACAAAAAGACGGCCGGAAGCCGCGGAACCGCACTTATCGCTGCTTTTTGGGAATTTTCCACCCAAAAAGCAGGTAAAAAAGGAAGAAATCGCGAAACAAAGATTCCGGAAGCCGGCGTTGTTTCGTTAGGGAATCGCTGCTGCTCCGGCGGAAAACGTCGCTGTGCTTCCATCACTCATTGGGATTTGGGAATTTTGCCGCGGCAGCAATCATCAAAAAACAAGAGGTATTTATCCATGCTGATCATCGGAATCGCCGGCGGAACCGGTTCCGGCAAATCCACCGTCGCCAAGGCTCTCGAAACAGAACTCGGCGCCGCCAATGTCGTCCTAATCTCGCAGGACTCGTATTACGTCGATAAATCGTATCTGCCTTTTGCGGAACGGGCGCGCCAGAACTATGATCATCCGGACTCGTTTGAGGATCAGTTATTACTGAACCATCTCAACCTGCTCCGGAAAGGCCAGCCGGTGGCGGTGCCGGTGTACGACTATACGCAGCATGTCCGGTCCAAACAGACGGTTGCCGTCAGTCCCAAACCGGTGGTGGTGGTCGAAGGCATTTTGATCCTGACCGATCCGGAACTGCGAAAGGCCTTCGACATCAAGGCCTATGTCGATACCGACGCCGACACCCGGGTGCTGCGGCGGATCGTGCGGGACATTCAGGAACGGGGAAGAAGCCTGGAATCCGTCTGTGAGCAATATCTGAATACGGTCAAGCCGATGCATGAAGCGTTCGTGGAACCGTCGAAACGGTATGCCGACATTATTATCCCGGAGGGCGGACATAATACGGTCGCCCTCAGCCTGTTGGTCTCGCGGATCGAGCGCTATCTGCACAGCATCAACGGGAATTGCGGTTAAAATAGTCCAAAAGCCCGGTTATGATCCATTGGTCACCGACTATTATAGATATAGGGGGTGATTTGATGGTTTTTCAGTTCCCCGGGCCTCGAACTCAACAACCTCCGCTCATCCAGGCTTTCCGGATGGTACTGTCCGAGCTGCGTCAAGCATTGTTGAATCCGGGCCGGCTCAGTTTCGTTCCGGACATTCAATTGGAAGACCAAGGCGACCAGTATGTATTAACAGCCGATCTGCCCGGATGGAATGAAGACGAAATCGAAGTGAAAGTGCACGGCAACCGGCTGTCCATCAAAGGGGTCCATCAAGAGCGGACTACGCTGCAGCAAAGAGTTTATTGGCAACAAGTCCGGCAGTATCGTTCCTTTGAACGCCATTTTATCTTAAGCGGAGAGGTTCAACCGGAGGCGGTTACCAGTAGTTTGGAGAGTGGAACATACCGGCTGGCGATTCCCAAAGCAAAGCTCAACCGTTATGAGCGGGAGTAAGCGCTTTGGAGTTCCGAATCCTTCGTAAAACCGGAGAGGCGGCATAAAACCGCCTCTCTGCTTTATCATTCCCGGATTTCCCGGCATCCGTCCCCTGCACTTCCTCAACCGATTTATCCCCAAGCCGCCGGACCGCGCCGCGAAACTCTTTGCCGGTAGCCGAGGTAGACGAGGAGGCAGGATAGAACGCCCACCGCGCCACAGAACAGCATTCCCATGCTGATGCCCGCGTTTTCGGCGACTTTTCCCGCCAACAGGCTGCCAATGGGGGTGACTCCCCCGAATACCAGAGAGTACAGGCCCATGACCCGGCCGCGCATGGAATCGTCGGAATTCAATTGCAGCAGCGTATTGGCTGAAGCGGTGAAACTGATCATGCAGTAACCGATGAGCAGCAGAATGAGCGCGGCCAGCCAATACCGGTTCACGAAGCCGAGCAGGATGAGTAATACGGACATTCCGGCGGCGCCGCCCCCCAATACGCGCGGATTAGGTCCGGACCTGCTCCGGGTGGCCAGCGTCAACGCGCCGCCCAGGGAACCGACTCCCATGGCCGTCATCAATAGTCCGTAGCCTAAGGCGGCCTGCTTCAAGTTTTCTTTGGCGAACAGCGGGACGAAAATATTGAAATTGATCACAAAGAGGCTGATCAGCGCCAACAGCAATAACGTCCAATAAAGCTTCGGCTCGGTCAAAATATAACGTAACCCGGCCCGGGTATCCTCCAGGATATCGCGGAACGATTGGCGCCGGGCGCTGGCGACGGACGGCCGGACATCGATTAACCAGATGCCAAAGAGCACCGCCACAAAACTCAGGGCATTCAGATAAAAGCAAGCGGCGATCCCGACCAAACCGATCAGGAAGCCCGCGACCGCCGGGCCGACGATCCGGGCCAGGTTGAAGATGGTCGAGTTCAAGGCGATGGCATTCATCAGATCTTCTTTCCCCACCAGCTCCACGAAGAAGGATTGGCGCGTCGGCATATCGATGGTGTTAACCGCTCCCAAGAACCCGGCCAGGATCAACACGTGCCAATATTGGATCACCTTCAGGTAGGTCAGGGTCGCCAGAACGGCCGCCAGGATCATCAGGCTGAATTGAGTGGCCATCAACACCTTGCGTTTGGGCAGCCGGTCGGCGATGGCTCCCGCGAATAACGCAAAAAACATCATCGGCGCGAACTGGATCGCCGAAACGACGCCCAGTTTAAACGGGGAATGGGTCAACTGCAGCACCAGCCAGTCCTGGCCGATATTCTGCATCCAGGTGCCGATCAATGAGATACACTGACCGGTCCAGAAAAGACGGAAATTACGATGGGACAGCGCCGGGAAGGCCCGCTGGAGCCGATATTGAATCGTGTGCACACTCACCGTTTCTGGGAACCTCCTATAGTCGAATGAAAATCTTCCGTTGATACATCGCCCACAGCAGCAGCCATTGCAGGACGAAACTGACAAGCGCCTCGGCCAGCAGCCGCCAGTCGCCCAGGGACGCGAAGGCTTTTCCGCCCACCAGCCAACGCGCGCAGGCATCAAAGGGCAGGAACGAGGAACCGACGTAAATAAAGATGGAGTTCAAGCCGACGACGATAAAGGGAAAAGCCCAATTTCGCCAGTTCCGGATGTCGATGAGCCAGTAAAACAGGGCCATCAGCACCGCGCTCAGCCCGGCGGCCAACAAGATGTAGGAACTGGTCCAGATCTTTTTGATGACCGGGAAATCCAACCCCCACAATAGTCCCAAGGCGGCGAGGAGTAACCCGGCCGCCGCCAGATACTCGGCCTTGGCCCGAGCGTCGATGAGTTTGCCGCGCAGTCTCCCTTCAAAGCGTAGCCAGTGCCCGCTCAACGCGCCCAATAGACAAGCGGCGATGGCAGGAAAAGTACTAAGCAGCCCCTCCGGATCCCAGGTGCCGTAATAAAGCCGACCGGGCAGAAAGCGGCTGTCCAGATAGTTGGCTAAATTTCCTTCTTCGGTCCAAACTCCCGGCCCCGCCCCGGGGACCGGCACGAACCGCAGCAGCAGCCAATAACCGATGAGCAATCCGCAAACTGTAAGGAATTGTTGGCGCGGTTTGGTGAACAGGACCAGGAATGAAGCGGCGCCGTAGCAAAGCGCGATTCGCTGCAGCACGCCCATCCAGCGGATATTGTCGAAAACGCCCCGCAAAAAATAGCCGGAGTTGCTCATAAAGAGGCCGATCAAAAAAAGCAGTCCCGTCCGGATGATGGCATGCCGCAGCAGGTCGCCGGTGCGTTCGCCGCGCCGGCGACGGTTTTCCACCGAAAAGGTCAGCGAGATGCCGACCAGGTAGATGAAGAGCGGGAAGATCAGATCATTGAAAGTAAACCCGATCCATTGGCTGTGGCTGAGCTGCTCCACGGCCAGCGCCGTTTTCGAGAGCCGCAGCGCGCCCAGGGCGTGGGCGATGCGCTCCGCTCCGATGATCCAGAACATATTGAAACCGCGCAAGGCGTCTAGGGAATGCAGCCGGGGTCCGGCTCCCGGTTTCGGCGCGGCAGCCGGTTCGGCGCCGGAGATCCGATCCCAAACTTTGGTCAACTTCATCACCATGCTCCGAAAAGTCCAATCGGTCAAGCGGCGCGAAAGGCCGCGCGCGTGGCGCGCCATTCCCCTTTTCCTTTGCTCATCCGGTGATTCAATACACTGAGATATAACGCAGGAACGTGGTTCAAGGTTCACCCTCGCGGCTCGAGAACCGTGGCTACCCCGTATTATTTACGAAAATTTAACCGGCCACGCCGCAAAACTCCAGAAATCACTCCTCACCCGGCCCAACGGCCGGGAGCAATGAGGGCTTTCCCTGGGGTTCAGGGTGAACGCCTTTCCGCATCCCGGAGCGCCCGCCCCGGCAGGTTTCTGCGGCAAAATGTTGCACAAGGCCGCTCTTCCATCTATAATCAATGGTAAGCGGTCCTTCATTTTCCATATTCAGCGATCGGATGTGATGATGTTGATCTTAGGTGTCAGGGCTCATGATTTTGGCACGACCTCCATCCCCGAATTGGCCGGCCGGATCGGCGCCAAGGGGATCCCCAGCATTCAACTGGCGCTCGCCAAGGCGATCGCCGGCATAAAGCCGGAGCCGGGCCATCTCAGTCCGGGTTTGGCCCATTATTGCCGGCAGTGTTTCGCGGCGCACAACATTCAAATCGCGGTGCTCGGCTGTTACATCAACCCGATCCATCCCGACCCCGTAGAACGCCGGCGTTCCCTGGAGCGTTTCAAGGAACACCTCCGCTACGCCCGGGCTTTCGGCTGCAGCATCGTGGGGACGGAGACCGGCTCGCTCCATGCCGACTGCTCGTACCACCCGGACAATGAGAGCGAGGCCGCTTTCCGGACCCTGGTGGAGAGCGTCGCCCAACTGGTGGCGGAGGCGGAACGGTTCGGGACTTTCGTCGGGATCGAGGGAGTCACCACCCATACCATTACCACGCCCGCCAAAATGAAACAGCTGTTGACGGCCATTCCCTCGGGCAACCTGCAGGTGATCTTCGACCCGGTCAATCTGCTTTCGCCAGCCAACTATCAGGAGCAGGACCGGATCATCGGCGAATCCTTCGATTTATTCGGAGACAAGATCGTCGCCATTCATTCCAAGGATTTTGTGGTGGAGGACGGCCGGCTCAAGCTGGTTCCCGTCGGCCAGGGAATGCTCCATCACGAACTGCTGCTGAAGACCGTCAAAAACGCCAAACCGTACATCAACTTCCTGCTGGAAGGCGCGAACCCGGCGACGGTCGACACCAGCCTGGCGTTCCTGGAACGCCTCTATCAGCAAGTCTAAAAGCGTTGTGATAACCCCCGTCCGAAGGTCGGGGGGAACACAAAAGCTCAGAGAAGCAAGGGATAAAGTCGTTTCAAATCCTTTGACAAACGGACATTTGAAAGAGACTTATCACATGGCTTCTAAAATGCGGAGGAATCGCCTCATGATCATCGTCGCGCCAGACGGCAGCGGGGATTTCCGGAGCGTCGCCGCAGCGTTCGCCGCCCTCCCCGCCGCCACGGAACGGGTCGTCATTTACATCAAGAACGGCGTGTACCGGGAGAAGCTCAAGCTCGACCGGGCGTCGGTCAGCCTGATCGGCGAGAGCGCCGCCCATACCATCCTGACCTATGACGACTCCGCCAAAAAGCCGCTACCAAGCGGGGAACCGATGAATACCTTCAATTCCTATACCTTCTATATCGGCGGCCCCGACTTCACAGCGGAAAACCTGACGTTCGAGAATTCCGCCGGGGACGGCGACCGCGTCGGACAGGCGATCGCCGTTTACGCCGATGCCGACCGGGTGGCCTTCCGGAACTGCCGTTTCCTGGGCTGTCAGGATACGCTGTTCACCGGCCCGCTGCCCAAGCATCCCACCCCCAAGGGGCTTAACCTGGTCCATCCGGCGCTCGGCAGCGGCGCCGAAGAATACCGGGGAACGGTCCGCCAGTACTATCAGGATTGCTGGATCCAGGGGGATATCGATTTCATCTTCGGCTCAGCCACCGCGCTCTTCCAAGGCTGCCAAATCTTCGTCAATGACCGGGGCCAGGCGGTCAATGGCTATATCACGGCCGGCTCCACTGCGCCGTGGCAGGCCTTCGGCTATGTCTTCCGCGACTGCCGGATCGGCGGCGCCGCCGGGGCCCACAGCGTTTATCTGGGCCGGCCCTGGCGCGACTATGCCAAGACCGCCTTCATCGACTGCTGGATGGATAAGCTGATCGCGCCGGCGGGTTGGCACAATTGGGACCTGCCCCACCGCGAGGCCACCGTCGGTTACGCTGAATACCACAGCCAAGGGCCGGGGGCAAGCGACGCCGCCCGGGTGCCCTGGGCACGCCGGCTAACTCCGGAAGAGGCGGAACGTTATACGTTGGAAAACATTCTGTCGGGCTGGGATCCCACCTGCTTTTTCGGCCGGACCGATTAACCCCCCCTTCCAGGCCGGTTGACTCCAATCCGGGCCTGCGGCATATCCATGAGAAACCCATTGGGGCGTTCGAGAAACTACTTCCGGCATCGAAAAGGAAAGGGGCTGTTGCAAAATGAACAAACAAGTTCATTTCCAACAGCCCCTTTTTTTGCTTACAAAGAAATTGCGGGCTCCACAGAGCCCGCAAAAACTGTATAATTGAATTGTGACAAACAAATTATACAACAAAAATTATAACGGTTTCGATGGATATTATCAACTAATTCTTCCCTTAATCGGCGTTGAAAGTGAATACGTAACCGGAGTTGGTATCTTCCAAGATAGAAATGACACCGCCACGTTGATTCCGTTTTTGAATGAGATGGAATCCCGTTTAAACGTCCGCTACAAGAAGATCGTCGCCGACTCTGGTTATGAAAGCGAAGA
>NZ_SLUN01000049.1 GCF_004340685.1 Hydrogenispora ethanolica
GTTTGAGGATCTTTATCAAGGTTCTCTTGGTTTGGTTCGAACTTTTTTAGGTTTTTAAAAATTTTGCTTGACGTGGCACTTCCATATCAGGGATGATCTTCATCCTTGTAAGGGATCCCATGATCCTTTCATAGGATCTTCGGATCCTTTCTTCCCGAAACGTCATCCTAGCATCCCGGAGCCTTCGAGAACCATCCCGGAGGTTCCGGGATAAAGGACCAATTCCTCGGGATGCTTCCCCAAACCTCCGGGAAAGAGGACGAAGGCTTCGGGAAGCATCGACAAGCCTTGAAGAAGCTTCCCCAAATCTTAAGGAAACATCCCCGGCTCCCATTCCTGACAATCGGCCGCAGATTCCGGCTCAAACCAGACAGTTTCACTGGGAATTATCGTTATCAACAGTTCAAACCCTCCCTCTACTTTCTCCTGGCCTCGAGAGAAAGATAGATGAAAGCAGGATCAAGACTTGGAGAAAGAGGACCAAAGCAGATTTCCTGAAAGCTCGGAAAAGCCGGACCGAACCTCGAAAAAAGGCTGCCCCAAAATACTTTACGGGACAGCCTTTACTCATGCATTCGCGGCAAAGGGCGGGTGAAACCCTGCCCTAATTCCAAATTATTCTTCGTCTTCGGTCATATGCTTCTTGGCCTCGGCAATAATTCCCTCCGCCAATTGGGCCGGAACCTCTTCGAAATGGTCGAAGGCAACCGTGAAATCCGCCCGGCCTTGAGTCATGGAACGGAGATCGATGGCGTATTTCATCAATTCGGCCTGCGGCGCCAATGCCTTAACCACTTGCTCCCGGCCGTCCGGTTCCATGCCCAGAATCCGGCCGCGTTTCTTGTTTAAATCGCCGATGACGTCGCCCATGAACTCCTCCGGAGTGTGGACCACCACGCTAAAGATGGGTTCCAGCAGAATCGGTTTCGCTTCCATGAAACCTTTCTTAAAAGCCAAGCGGGCGGCAATCTTGAACGCCATTTCCGAAGAATCGACCGGATGGTAGGAACCATCCACCAAAGCGACCCGCACATCGACCACGGGATACCCGGCGAGAACGCCGCGTTCCATGGTTTCAATCAAACCTTTTTCAACCGCGGGAATGTAATTGCGCGGCACCGCCCCGCCAAAAATTTTATCGACAAATTCAAAACCGGCGCCGGAGGGCAACGGACTCATCTCGATCCAGACATGGCCGAATTGTCCACGCCCACCGCTCTGCTTTTTATGCTTCCCTTCAACTTTGACGTTCCCCTTGATGGTCTCCTTGTAAGAGATCTTCGGTGTTTTCAAGGTAACGTCCACTCCGAACTTCTTATGCAGCTTGCTGGTGATCACTTCAATATGGAGATCGCCCATGCCGGAGGCGACGATCTCGTGAGTCACGGCATCTTTGCGGACCTCGAAAGTCGGATCTTCTTCCATCAGCCGGGCCAGACCGGTGCCGATCTTATCCTCGTCTCCCTTCGCCTTTGGCTCGACAGCCAGGGACAGCTTGGGTTTGGGGAATTCAATCGCCGGATAGAGAATCGGTTTGTCTTTATCGCAAAGCGTATGTCCGGTGAAGGTTTCCTGCAATTTAGCGACCGCTCCGATATCGCCGGCGCTCAACTCGGAGGCCGGCTCCTGGCTCTTGCCCTTCACGATGAAGAGTTGCCCAATCCGTTCGGCCACCCCTTTGCTGGAGTTGAAGACCTGGGAATCAGATTTGAAGGTTCCGGAAAGCACTCTAAAAAGCGTCAATTTCCCCACAAACGGGTCGGCCATGGTCTTAAAGACGAGGGCCGAGAACGGTTCGGTCTCGACTGGCCGCCTTTTTTCGTCCGCCTTGGTATTGGGATTGATTCCGGTGCTCTCGCCCCGGTCAACCGGCGACGGCAAGAACTGGGCGATAACGTCCAGCAAATTGGCGACACCGGATTGCTTAAGTGAGGAAGTGGCCAGCACCGGCACAATTCTGCCGCTTATCACGCCTTTGCGGGTACCTGACACAATCTCCTCCTGGGAGAGTTCAGCGCCATCCAAATATTTGGCGAGCAAATCGTCATCGGATTCCGCGGCGGACTCGGTCAAGAGCATCCGGTACTCTTCCACGGCATCGCTCAGATCCTCCGGAACCGGCTGTTCCACTACTTTGCCGCCTTCCATAACGAAGGCCCTGTTTTTGATGATATCGACCACGCCTTTGAATTTTTCGGCGGCTCCGATCGGGATCTGGAGCGGAATGATCTGCTTACCGAAGCGGTCGCGTAGGGCCTGGTAAGTCTCGTTAAAGTTCGCGTTTTCACGGTCCATTTTATTAATGACAATCAACCGTGCCAACTTTTCTTCTTCAGCATATTGCCAGGCCTTTTCGGTACCGACCTCTACTCCGGAGACTGCACAGGCTACGATACAAGCAGCATCCGCGGCCCGGATCGCCCCTTTCACTTCTCCAACAAAGTCAAAGAATCCCGGGGTATCCAACAGATTGATCTTGTGATCCCTATATTCCAACGGGGCTATCGAAGTGCTGAGGCTAATCTTCCGTTTAATCTCTTCGGAGTCGTAATCCATGGTGGAAGTCCCGTCATCCACTTTCCCAAAACGGTCAATTGCCTTGACGGAGAACAGCATCGCTTCGGCCAGCATCGTCTTGCCGCAACCGCCGTGTCCCATCAATACCATGTTTCGAATCTGTCCAGTCTGGTATTTTTTCAAAAATGTCCCTCCTCTGTGATCTGGTCAAAACCGGGTTATGAACAGAGTATTAAAATTTAGTTACTACTTGATAACTATTCGATTTTCTTGAATCTATTTCCTGCCGTGACAGAAATTTTTTAGGACCCTTCGGGAATAAAAACGACCCAAACTCGCATAATAATGACTGAGCTTTCCGATGGCACCAAATGAAACCGAACATGCTCTGAGGGGCAACCCTCCGTCAGGGGCATGGAGGACTAACCTGGCGTATCGCCGGTTAATAGTCCTACCGGTAAATAACGGCAGTCTTGCTGTTAGAGTGTGCATGCACAGGATTCGGCATGAAAAGTAGGCTATCGGAAAGAAGTCAGCCCGTCTTTTATAAGGACGGGCTTTGCAATTTGTTTATTTACTCTATAATCAACCCGTTTAACCCTTCAATGAGCTGCAATTTCTCCCTGGAATCCCGAAAAGGAATTCCTTTTATCAAGTCATCCAGTTCCGACTGGGGTAAAAAGTGCACTCGGAGGGTCACTCGCTCAACAACCGGTCCGGGTCTGCTTGGCGTACCCCGGAATACCGCCACATCTTGACGGTCCATTCCCAAAAAACGGTTGTCCCGGCAAGAATCGCAATAACCGGATACTGAAACCGAATAAGAATAACGATTGCCAGACTGTTTTTGAAACTGATATTCGGGATGCTTCTCCACCGCTGCTTGGAGCGAGTCTTCACTGGGAAAAGCAACTTTATCCAATTTCCAATGTCCGCATAACGTATATTCCGATCTAATTTCCAAGAACCGTTGAGCTGGCCGCTCCTTGACTGCCGGAGCCAACATCCCCCGCAATTGATCGATTTTACGGGGATTGTGAACCGCCCAGGCAAAAGTGGCTGCAACGACCAGAACAGCAACGCCGATTCGGAGCATGACCCGGTAAAATGCCGGCAATTTCAAGGAAATCACCTTCTTTTGAAGGCTAGCTTAACCAGTGTTGGAAAATTTATAACCGGAATCAAAATAATTTTTTGTAAGAACGGGACATTATTAATGAAGTCATTTTGATAAGCAAAGGTGGGTAATAAGCAATTGAATGTAGGCTGTTCGCGGAAAGAGAGTGTTTTGACGACCAGACGGGAGATTCAGTAACCGAATGAGATATTCGGTTACTGAATTAAATCGTATTGGGCTGGAATCCATCCACGTGGATCGGCTCCGTTTGGCATTTACTTGTTTAACTCGTCCATGATGGCGTCGGGTATCTCAAAATTGCCATACACATTTTGAACGTCATCATTGTCTTCCAAAGCATCTACCAATTTCAGCAATTGTTGCGCCTGTTCGGCGTCAAGTTCCACCGTATTGCTCGGTACCATCGTCAGTTCGGCGGACTTTAGCGGAATCTGTTGATTCTCCAAAGACTGGCGGACCGTCTCCAACTGGCTGGTTTCGGTGTAAATCTCAAACGTATCGTCCTGATTTTTCAAATCTTCCGCTCCCGCCTCAATGGCTGCTTCGAAGAGTTCCTCTTCGCTCTTGCCATATTCCTCGGCGTCCACTATGATGAGACCTTTCTGCGCAAAAATCCAGGCCACGCATCCTGCTTCACCCAGGTTGCCGTTGTTTCGGGAAAAGATATACCGCATATCCCCGGCAGTACGGTTCCGATTGTCAGTCAGGCATTGCACCAGCAGAGCCACTCCGCCGGGGCCGTAACCCTCATAATAGACTTCTTCGAATTGAGCGGCATCCGATTCGCCCACGCCGCGTTTGATCGCCCGCTGAATATTATCATTGGGCATATTGGCTTCTTTGGCCTTGAGTACGGCCAAACGCAACCGGAAGTTATTGTTGGGATCCCCGCCGCCCGCTTTGGCCGCCACGATGATCTCCCGGGTTACCTTTGTAAAGGCACTCGCCCGTTTCTGGTCGGTCACTTCTTTTTTACGTTTAATCGTTGCCCATTTGGAATGGCCGGACATAAAAAACACTCCTTTTGGAATCACCCCGAGAACTCCATACTGCCGCAATAACGCTCCTTAAGCACCAAACTCGACCAATATCCCGTCACTGTTGCTTCGGAGTCGAAGCGAAATGGGTGAGTTATGAAATCCTTCTATTTTCTTTAAAAGTATACCAAAAAGAAGTGCGTGAAATCAAGCTTAATAGCAAAAGGGAAGGACTACTGACGAAAAGGAGACTCCGCGCTCAACCGTTGCATGGTGCGGTAAAGCCGGAAAAGCAGGGTCACGATGAGGCCGAAGGCTAACAATGAGGCAAACGAACTTCGTAGAAACAGGAGAAAATCGTAAGAGCCGTGAATCATACAGGCGAGGAGAAATCCCTTCCAGAGTAACCCCTGATCACTGATGGCCGATAGTTTGTACCGCGCCACATAATTGCCCATCCAACCGGTGAAAGTGGCATGAGCCAGCGTGGTTACAACCGCCCGCATCGCCGCGACGCCGTACCCGTAAACACTGGCCCAAAGGAAGTTTTCCAGTGAGGCGAATCCCAATCCAAGCGTAATTCCATAAATAATTCCATCCACCGGTTCATCCAGTTCATGATTCTTGCTCATCATCCAGATCAGAAAGCTGCTTTTGAGACCCTCTTCGATGAGCGCCACCACTAAAAAAGCCAGCATTAGAAAGTTGAGCCAATTGGCGTTTTGAATCGCGTTGACGATCTGGGGACGCCAGATCTGCTCCAGCACCCCCGCAGGGACTACCAATAAAATTCCCATAAAAAAAACTTTCAGGATCATCCGCAAAGGTTCCGGTTCAAACCGATCCTGCTTATAAAAGTACCATAACCATAAAAGCCCGGGGCCGATCGAGGCGACGATCAGGATTGCCACGTTTGTCATTTTTAACCTCCTGAGCTAAAAGAATTGCATTCCTGTCAAATCACCTTTGGATGCGGGGATGGCAACCCGGTGCCCGCAAAAAATATGAAGCCACCATCTGTTTTTGACAAGGTAAATCATGCAATTCCATCAAAGCTTGATGAGGTTATTATAAACTGCCCTCGGCTTTTCATACCTCACGCCGACAGCCGAAGGCAATTCTTTTCCCTCGATAGCTGCGACAACATATTTGGAAGGACTTCCATTCCAGCGAAAAGCAGCCGTGGCAAAAAAGACCCGCCAAATTACGGCTTTCCCTGCACCGATTGACGGTAGGCCCGGTAATAAGTGTAAAAAGCAAATATCGAAACGGCGATTGCCGCGCCGATACAAAGCGTTCCCAGCTTGGGACTGGCCCAATAAATTCCAAAGCCGAGGAAAAAACCGAAAGTTGCGCTTTTTCCCCAGCGATTCGCCGGTATCAACCGCCGGCTATTCCGAAACAACATGGCCCCGGCGAAAACCTGAAGCAATTCCTTGGCGAAATAAATTCCCACCATCCAACCGGGCAACGACCAACGGATGGCGAAGGCCAATAAGATTAAAACGATTAATAACTTGTCGGCCAGCGGGTCCAGCATCTTTCCCAAGTCGCTGATCTCGTTCCGTTTGCGGGCGACGTAACCGTCGGCCAGATCGGTGAGACCCGCCAGCCCCACCAGAATGACAGCCCAAACCAGTCCCGAGGAAGTCCCGGCGGTTAACTGCCAAAACACTAAGGGCGCAAGGATAAAACGGACTGAAGTGATCCAATTGGCAAGCGTCATGGAACCATCCCTTTTTCATTATATCTTGAGCTTTCCACTTCATTTAAAAGCGTTGTGATAAACCCTGTCCGAAGGCCAGGGTGAACACAAAAGCTCAGAAAAGCAAGTGATAAAGTCGTTTTTGAGTCCACTGAAAGGATGATTTCCGAATTGGAGACTTTATCACATGGCTTTTAAAGCTTTCAAGTTTAAGAAATTCCCCATCATCGTAACCAGTTGTTAACCCATGAAACCGAGAGCTGCCATCAGGATGCCCACCATGGGTGGAGGTCATGGTTATCGAATTGAGCTCTTTAATTTACTTATAATTCTGGTAATGATCCGAATTTCCCTGCCGGATTGGATTCATTTCGAGAGAAATTCCCATCCGATGGAATTTCTCTCGAAAGCTCGTTTTTTTCAAATGATGAAAAGAGCAACGAATTTTTCATCCGCTGCTCATACCCCCTAATCATCCTGCGCCTCGTTAACAAAATCCCGTTTTCAATTCTAAGGGACTTGCCATTCTTCAACCGGTTCGGTTGGGCGAGCCTTTGGGACGACGGGAAGGCTTCCCTGGTCTGGAAGGCCGAGCCAAGTGATCGGCCCGGCGACGTCGCGGCGCTATCAAACAATGGGGACCGAAACCGATTAGATCATTTCGCCCGGCGGTATGCAAAGCTTCGTACACTAGGTCGTAATTGGCCGGATTGCGGTATTGCAACAGAGCCCGCTGCATCGCTTTCTCCTTGGGAGAGCGCGGTACGTAGACATTCTCCATGGTCCGCGGATCGAGTCCCGTGTAGAACATACAAGTGGAAAGGCTGCCCGGCGTCGGATAAAAATCTTGGACCTGTTCGGGCGTATAATGAATATCCCGAAGATACTCGGCCAGCTCGATGGCTGCCTCCAGATCGCTGCCGGGATGGCTGGAAACAAGATATGGAACGAGGTACTGTTCTTTACCCAATTCACGGTTGATCTCATAAAACTTCTTCACAAACCGGTCGTAAACCAAACGTTCCGGTTTCCCCATCCGCCGCAACACCCGCTCGGCAACATGCTCCGGAGCCACCTTCAATTGACCGCTGATATGATGTTCGCAAAGTTCCTTGAAGAAATCATCGTTCTTGTCCAACATTAAATAATCATAGCGGATTCCGGAGCGGATAAAGACCTTTTTGATTTCGGGGATCGCCCGCAATTTCCGGAGCAGTTCCAGATATTCGGAATGATCGACGATCAAATTCCGGCATCCTCCATTCTCCAGGCACTGTTTCTCTTTGCAGGCACCCGACTTCAACTGGATCTGGCAAGCCGGGTTGCGAAAATTGGCGGTCGGTCCGCCGACATCGTGAATATATCCTTTGAAATTATCGAGCCAGGTTAGTTTTTTCGCCTCATTCAGAATTGATGATTGGCTCCGTTTTTGAATGATCCGCCCTTGATGGAAATGCAGCGCGCAAAAAGAACAAGCTCCGTAGCAGCCTCGATGGCTCGTGATGCTAAATTCGACCTCCCGGATGGCCGGCACGCCCCCCTGTGACTGATAGACCGGATGATAAGCCCTTTGAAACGGCAATGCGTAAACCCGGTCCATCTCAGCCACATTGAGCGGCAATGCGGGCGGGTTTTGCACCACATACCGTTCCCCGTGCGGTTGAACCAAAGTCCGGCCCCGAATCGGATCTTGTTCGTCGTATTGTAGCTTGAACGCAGCGGCATATTGATGCCGCTCATCTTTCACCGCTTCGTAAGACGGAGTGAGGATCCAAGTTTGGCCCCGTTCTTCCGTTTTGAAATACTCCCCCAACTCAGCGTCGCTGGCAAGATAGACCGTACCCCGCAGATCGCGAATGTTTCGGATCGATTCTCCCGCAGCCAACCTGGCGGCTAACTCCAGGACCGGCTTCTCTCCCATCCCGTAGATCAACAAATCGGCTTTGGAATCAACCAACACCGAACGACGAACCGTATTATCCCAGTAGTCATAATGGGCAAACCGCCGCAGGCTGGCTTCGATTCCTCCCAGGATCACCGGGACGTTTTTAAATGCTTCCCGGACCCGGTTCGCATAAACAATTACTGCCCGATCCGGGCGGTGGCCGGCGTTTCCGCCCGGAGAATAAGCGTCATCCCGGCGTGGTTTCTTGCTGGCAGTATAATGATTGACCATCGAGTCGATGACGCCCGAGGCGATAAACACCCCCAGCCGCGGTCTTCCCAAAACTTTAAAATCCTTAACGTCGTGCCAATCCGGTTGCGGAATAATGCCGATTTTATAGCCCTGACTTTCTAAAAGCCGGCTGATGATGGCATGCCCAAAACTGGGGTGGTCCACATAGGCGTCTCCGCTAACCAACAAAAAATCCAATTGCTCCCAGCCGCGTTCTGCCATGTCGGCTTTGGATATCGGCAAAAACAAACCTTTATTGGTAGCCATAATGAATACTGATTCCTTTTCCCGTTAATCATCCAATATGTAAAATTCGATAAACGTATTATTCCCGAAAACTTCCTCCAACTACGAAAAAGCCGCCAAGTCTATGAGGATGAAATAAATTTCTTCGCAAGATTGACATTCCGAAAACCGAAATGCAAATAAATCAAAGCGGAATTTATTTTATCCTATTCCAGCGGTAATAAGTTAAACGAAATCCCTTCATCTTTCATCATGGGCTTTTAGGCTTTAGGGACATGATGCTCACTTAGAAATTGAATTCAACTCATATAGCAACCATTTTATAATATTCTCTCAACAAAAACAATCCAAAAAGGATTGTGAACGTGAAAAGAGGCAGCCATGCTTTGGCTGCCTCACTGATCGTATACTTCTTAGAAAGTGTAGTTAACCCGTACTTGATTGTATTGTTCGACACCCTCGTCTTCCGATTCAGCCCAGCTTCTCACTTCGGTGGACAGGTTGTTGGTGAAGTTGTAACCGATCCGGGTAGCCCATTTGGACTGAGAGTCAGTGGCCTCGGTGTCATATTCGCCACGGGCATAGAACTTGTTCATGGTGAACAGGGCGCCCACTTTGGCGACATCCTGGTCGTTATTGTCTTTGCCGATTTCGCCGTAGATGTTCAGGTTCTTAAGCGGTTGAGCGGTAGCTTGCCATACCAAAGCGCCGTCTTGGTCCGAATCAAGCTTCTGATAGTTCACGCCAATGCTGGCAACGCCGAAGTTGTAATCGGCTTCAACTTGATAAGCGTTATCTTTGAATTCACTGTCGATACCGTTTTGACGGGGTTGGAAACCCAGGGCCAAGTTGATGTTTTTGCCGAGTTTCGGAGCTATTTTAACTGCTAACGGGGCGTTCATCTCTTCGGTGCTGTTGTCCATGATGGTCATGACGGACGGATTGAAAGCGAATTTACCAACGGTAACGTCGGCCAATTGGTTCTTATAGGTGAAGCTGGCTTCCTCTAAATTGATGCCATAGGTCGGATCGGTGAGTTCATTACCGATTTTGTCCATACCCTTTTTAAGCTGAGTGTGGTAGTCAAGATTCTGACCGAGTTGGCCGTCGAAATTGATGACTGCCTCGATACCGGCGTTATCTTTGTCGATACCGTAAACAACATTACCATTAACATTAGGAGCAGCGGAAACAGCTACAGCGGTAGAAAGTACTAAAGAGAGTGTTACGATTGATGTGACTAACTTTTTCAATTGATTGCCTCCTAAAGAATTATAATTTTGATTTTTGCTGAGACGGAAACTGGATTCATTGATAACTGGGATTCCTGGAAGCAAGGTTCAAAAGCTACTCCCACATCACTCCTTCTTCCGACAAACAGTGGGTTTGTTTATCGGGTTATGCGTTTTTCAAGGTTCTGATGTCATCTTACTACCCGGTGGCCCATTTGTGAATAGGCTAAATTCTTCCCGGTTTTCACATAATTATGTTGCATTTTATAGAATCGTTGCCACGAGTTTACAATACTCTGGGATAATTGAAACGATAAAGGTTAAAAGCTTCAAGCTGAACATTTTTTCATTTGGTTCCCTCTAGAAGCGTTGTGATTAACCCTATCCGAAGGCTAGGGGTGAACACAAAAGCTCAGAGAAGCAAGTGATAAAGTCGATTTTTAATCCATTGAAAGAGTGATTTCCGAATTGGAGGACTTTATCACCTGGCTTCTAGCCGGTCCCATCACAAAAAAACGCCCGAAGGCGCCATGTCATTGGAATAACTGAATAGAAACGATTCTATGCTCGGGGATGGCTATTCAAATAAACCGCCCGAATTTTTTCCCGGGTCAGGTGCGTATAGATTTGAGTGGTCGAAATATCGACATGTCCTAAAAGCTCCTGGACTACCCGAAGATCGGCACCATTCTCCAATAAATGCGTGGCAAAAGTATGCCGGATGGCGTGCGGACTTAATTTCCGATTGAGTGCGAGCTGCTGGAGGTACTTTGCGAAGATTCGCTGAATGCTTCGGCCGCTCAACCGGGTACCGCGATAATTGAGAAAGACGTTCGACGACGGTTTCCCGTTCACTTCGCTTGCCAAGTAGGGCCGTGACTCCTGCAAATAATGTTGCAATGCTCTTTGTGCAGCGCCACCCAACGGCACCAGCCGTTCCTTCGAACCTTTACCGAAGACCCGGATGTAACCTCGGGGAAAATCCAGATCTCCCAGCGTCAGCCCAACAACCTCCTGCAAACGTAGGCCGCTGGAATAAAAGAGCTCAAGCAACGCCCGGTCTCGAATACCCAGTTTTTCTGAGCAGTCAACCAATTCCAACAGATCGAGCATTTCTTGTTGATACAGAAATTGCGGCAACTTTTTTTCCCGCTTCGGAGTAGCCACGCCCAGGACCGGGTTTCGGTCTAAATAACCCTGGCGGCAGAGATACTTGAAAAACGAACGGATGCAAGCTATTTTACGTGCGGTTGAGGTCTTGGCGTAATCCGCCTGTTTCAATTGGGAAAGAAACTCCCGCACCAACAGATGGTCTACCTTCTCCAAATCCTGAATCTTTTTTTCTTGGAGAAACTCAAAAAACTGGCGCAGATCCAGGCCATAACTCTCGATGGTCTTTGGCGAATAGTTTTTACCGACTCGAAGCTGAGTCAGATATTCATCAATGAACCTTTCCAAAATACCACCCTATTTATTAATGGATGTTTTATTTTCGAATGTTTTCAAGATTGAAGGTCTATTCGATTATAAATTGAAGTCTGTTTTATAGGTTTCAAGGATCCGCAATGCTCTTTCGGAGTACATTAAATGCCGTTCTTTTTTCCCTTTTACCCTTTCGCCGAGAGGCTCCATTAACCCAAAATTGACATTCATGGGTTGGAAATAGCGGGAATCGGCATGGCATATATATTGGACCAATGAGCCGATAGCCGTTGTGGCGGGAAATTCGAGCGGGGTTTGGCCGAGAGCAATCCGGGCACAATTGAGACCGGCCAGCAACCCGGAACTGGCTGACTCGACATAACCTTCAACCCCGGTGATCTGGCCGGCAAAGAATAAATCGGAACGTCGTTGTGCTTGATACGTGGGAAGCAACACGACCGGCGCGTTGATGTAGGTATTGCGATGCATGACTCCGAATCGGGCAAACTCGGCGTTTTCCAATCCAGGAATCATCCGAAAGACCCGTTGTTGCTCTCCCCATTTTAAATGAGTCTGAAATCCAACCAAATTATAAAGACTGCCATCACGATTTTCGGGACGTAACTGAACCAGCGCGTAAGGTCTCCTGCCAGTGCGCGGGTCGGTGATCCCAACCGGTTTCATCGTTCCAAAACGTAACGTATCCCGACCCCGGCTTGCCAAAACCTCCACCGGCATGCAACCTTCAAAGAAGATCGCCCGCTCATTAGGTAAATGAGCCTCAGATACCTCCGCCTTCGTCAGATCTTCCCAAAACCGCTCATACTCCTCCCGGGAAAAGGGACAATTCAAATACGCCCCGTCTCCCTTATCATAACGGGAAGCCTCAAATACGATCTCCCGGTTCAGCGATTCCGCTGTGACGATCGGGGCGGCGGCATCGTAAAAATAAAAATACTGTTGCCCGGTAAACTGTTGAATCGCCTCCGCCAAACCGGGGGAGGTCAATGGCCCGGTGGCCACGATGACCGGACCTTCGGGAATCGCAGTCAACTCTTCCCGAACCACCTCGAGCAAGGGACTTTCCAACAAAAGTTCCGCCACTTTTTGCGAGAACTCATGACGGTTGACCGCCAGGGCGCCTCCAGCCGGGACACTGGTGGCATCGGCGGCGCGCATAATGATCGAATCAAACCGGCGCATTTCTTCTTTCAGTAAGCCGACGGCATTTTCGAGTGACGCGCCGCGCAGCGAATTGCTGCAAACCAGCTCAGCAAAATCGCCGCTATGATGGGCCGGAGTCATCTTTCCCGGACGCATCTCATACAAACGGACTGGAACATTCCGCTTGACCAATTGCCAGGCTGCTTCAGAACCTGCTAAACCAGCCCCGATAATAACAACCGGCCTCATTCCTCCGACCCGCCCTGCTCCGTCAATTCCGCTTGATACCCGCAGTTCTGATTGAGGCAGAGGATCTGTTTAGGCTGGTTCCGTCCGCCTTTCACCGTACAAATGGAGCCACATTTGGGGCAGGGTTCTTTATAGGGCCTTTCCCAAGTGACAAAGTCACATTGCGGATACTGGTTGCATCCGTAAAACAGGCGGCCTTTCTTGGATTTCCGTTCCACCACTTCCCCCTGGCCGCATTTTGGACATTTCAATCCCAATACTTTCCGCAAGGGTTTGGCGTTCTTGCATTCCGGATAGCCGGGGCAGGCCAGGAATTTTCCAAAACGTCCATATTTATAAACCATGGTCCGGCCGCATTTTTCGCACTTCTCATCGCTCTCTTCGACAGGGACCTCTAACCGCTCCACAGTCTCCTTGGCTTGAGCCACCTCTTGACTGAAGGTTCCATAAAAATCGGATAAAACATTTACCCATTCCAGATTGCCTTCCGCGATCTGATCGAGTTTCTCTTCCATCTCCGCAGTAAACTCGTAGTCGACGATCTGGCCAAACTTTTGTTTCAACAAATCCACTACGACCTGGCCCAATTCAGTTGGTTTGAAGCGTTTCTCTTCTAATTGGACATAATTTCGTTTCATAATCGTGTCAATGGTTGGAGCAAAAGTGCTGGGGCGTCCGATTCCCTTCTCTTCCAACGTCTTGATCAGAGTAGCCTCCGTATAGCGGGGTGGTGGTTGGGTAAAATGTTGCTTCGGAGCCAGAGCTTGAAGCTGAACCTGTTCTGCTTCATTCATCTCCGGCAGGATGCCTTCCTCTTCTGGCGCGTCATCATCCCGGCCTTCCTGATATACTTCGAGGAAACCCGGGAATTTAAGCACGCTGCCGTTGGCGCGAAAGATATATTCCCCGCCCTTGATCGCAACCCCGACTGTATCCATGATGGCCGGGAGCATCTGGCTGGCAGTAAAGCGTGACCAAATCAGCTGGTATAAGCGAAACTGATCTTTGGAAAGAAAGGGTTTTACTGATTCCGGCACCCGTCCAATCCGGGTCGGCCGAATCGCCTCATGCGCCTCTTGCGCGCTGGCGGCTTTGGTTTTATAGACAGGCGGTTTTTCCGGTAATCGATCGGGACCATACCGTTCCTGGATGACTTCTCTCGCTTCGACTTGAGCTTCTTCAGCCACTCGAACCGAATCCGTCCTCATATACGTGATTAAGCCATCGCTGCCGGCCTCGCCCAATTCAATTCCCTCATATAACTGTTGGGCGAGCATCATTGTTTTTTTAGCTCCAAAACCCAACTTACGAGCGGCTTCCTGTTGCAGACTGCTGGTTGTAAAAGGAGGAGCCGGAAAACGCAGTTTCTCTTTTCGTTTGACCTCGGTGATCAAATATTGGTAATTCTTTAAATCCTCGGTAATCTTCTTCGCTTGCTCTTCGTTGGCGATAACCAGTTTTTTCTTGCCCTTGGAGGTTAACTTGGCTGAAAACCCTTCCCCTTTAACATTATTAAAATCCCCGGTTATGCTCCAAAATTCCTCTTTTATAAACTCCCGGATCTCTTGTTCTCTTTCACAAATGAGCCGAACCGCGACCGATTGTACGCGACCCGCGCTCAATCCTCTTCGAATCTTTCGCCAAAGTAACGGACTCAATTCGTAACCGACGATCCGGTCTAAAATACGTCGCGCTTGTTGAGCATTGACCTTATCCAAATCGATGGGACGCGGATGCTTTAATGAATTCTCTACAGCCTTTTTGGTAATCTCGTGAAATTCAACCCGTTTGCAGCGTTCCTCTTTTAAATCGAGAATATTGGCCAAATGCCAGGAGATCGCCTCTCCTTCGCGGTCAGGGTCAGTCGCCAAAAAGATCGAGTCGGCTTTTTTGGCTGACTCCTTCAATTCCTGAATAATCTTTCCTTTGCCTCGAATATTAATATATTTCGGCTTAAAACCATTATTGATGTCGACGCCGAATTGGCTCTTCGGGAGATCGACAATATGTCCCATGGATGCCTTTACCATATATTTTTTGCCCAAATACTTTTCGATCGTTTTGGCCTTGGCCGGGGATTCCACGATAACCAATGATTTCACAAAAATACCTCCGTACAGTTACAATGCGCCATTTTCCTCATACGCTAGGGTATCCGGATAAAATGGCGACAGAATATTCCAAATCCATAAAAAAAGGGTTATCACTAACCCGATGGGAGACGTCAATTCAAACAAATGCAGGCTGCACTGTCGTTCGGATGGAAAAGGATCATTAATAATCGTTCCTCATCCTCGATCACTTTATGCAGTATCAATTCCAGTTCTTTCATTCCAACCTCAAAAGAATCCAACAGTAGCGCCTCGGCTAAAATCTTTTCCATCTCATCCGGAGAAATCAAGGAACTATCCGCCAACCGAATCAGTTCGCCTCGGCAAGGTACAGAAATTTTACGAATTTCGGCGGGGGAGAAAACCCGATAGCCATTGACACTCACCCGTTCAATGACGTCATCGTCCGACTTCAGGGTAGATGGTATGGAGTAGAGTAATTTAAAAGCAGCCTCGATCTCGTTGGCTTCATAACCCAGTTCTACCAATGCGGCGATTAAATTTCTCTCCGAAAGCATATTATCGCCTTGATCCAACACTTGCTTCATTACATAATTGGCAATCTCGATGACCCTTTCCATTGATTTCATCCCCTGTCTGGGCTTTATTAATCTTTCGGCAAAAAACGGATTTGCTTTAGTTTGAAGGAAGTTTAACAGCAGTCTCGGACGGAAGTCCTAAATTAATCATAGTATATAATAAATTTCCGGGATATGTAACCGTTTATTTTATTCGCAGGTATAGTTGTCCGGGAAAACGTTTGACCAACCCTTTCAGTTCCAGCTGTATCAACACGGCATTCAGCTCTGCTGGGGCCAGGCCTGCTCGGCGTAAAATCTGATCGATATGTAAAGGTTCCCGGCTCATCGTGGCCATAATCTTTTGCTCGCTGGGATTCAAAACGTCGGCTTCCGCGGCGGCTACTTCGGCGGTTTCCAGTTGGGGTATGGATAATTCCGCGAGAATATCCCGATAATCTTCGACCAATTTAGCGCCTTGGCGAAGCAATTTATGTGGACCTTTACTTCCATCATTTCCAATGTTGCCGGGAACGGCAAATACTTCACGTCCCTGTTCCAAGGCAAAACCCGCCGTAATCAAGGAGCCGCTGTCTTGGGTGGCTTCAACCACAACCACTCCCAAGCTCAAGCCGCTGATGATCCGGTTTCGGGCTGGAAAGTTCGATGCCAATGGCGGTGTTCCCAACGGATATTCGCTAATCACCGCGCCGTGAGCAGCAATTTGTTCCATCAGTTCCCCATTTTCACTCGGATACACGATATTCAATCCGCATCCTAACACGGCGATAGTCCGGCCTTGTGCCGCCAAAGCGCCGCGATGAGCTTCGGAATCAATGCCGCGCGCCATGCCGCTGACAATTGTGAGGCCTTGATGGCTGAGATTCATCGCCAGTTCACCGGCGATGTACTCTCCCTGTGGCGTTGGATTCCTCGTTCCGACGATAGCAACGGCCATATCGTCGCCATGAGCGAAATATCCTTTAGTGTAAAGCACCGGAGGCGGATCGGCAATTTTTTTAAGAGGAGCCGGATAATTGTCCTCCGGATAGCAGATAACGCGAAACCCGAATTGCTGTACGAGCCTTAATTCACGCTCTGGATCCCAGGACCGCAGTCTCTGGAGCGCGGCTACGGTTTTCTCTCCAATGATTGGTAATAACCGTTCCGGCGGAGAGTGCCAGGCATCTTTCATATTTCCGAATTCTTCAAGCAATTTAAAGAATCGAATGGAGCCAATCCCGGGCATCCGGTTCCAGCGCAACCAATATTTCAGCTCTTCCGTATTCACATTGCCACCCCCATAAGAATTATTCGTGGCAAATTATACCATTCCTGCTTCTGGTGGGCGAGGTTTATGAATTTTGGAAGAGCCTTAACTTTAGTTGCCAGCATGATTCGGTTGGTTTCTCAAATACTATCATCAGCTAGACACTGCCGGAAACGGAGCATTGAAGGAGCTGTTGGTTATGGAACAAGACCGCGATCACATTTATCTCTGTCCGCGCTGCGGGGTGGATACTCTTCATTATATTGTGAACCATAAAAATGACGTTTTCGGGATTGTTTGTTCCAATTGCCACACTCCTTCCCTGGTCCGGAAGGAAATACTCACCTATCATCAATTAAAATGGGAGGATGAGCTGAGGCTCATCCTGAATAATCTGGAAAATCCTTTCGATGAACACTAAAAGTTAAACTTCCATGATGATTGGCAGAATCATCGGACGACGTTTCATTCGGCCATAGAGGTGTTTACCAAGAATTTCCCGAATTTGGTTTTTCATTGTTGCCCAATCCGCGTTTTGCGAACAATTTTCGATAGCTTGCTTTACTTTCTCTTTTGCTTCCTCGATCAACTCTTCGGATTCACGGACGTAGACAAAACCGCGCGAGACGATATCGGGTCCGGCAACAATTCTGCTGCTCTCCTTATCGATGGTCACGACCACAATTAGAATTCCGTCCTGCGAAAGTTGTTTGCGATCCCGCAATACGATATTCCCGACATCCCCGACGCCCAGCCCATCTACAAATACCTTTCCGGAAGCTACTTTGCTGGCAATCCGGATTTTTTCACGGGTCACTTCGATCATATCGCCATTCTCGGCGATCACTACATTCTCACTGTCAATTCCGAGTTCCACTGCCAGGTGGGCATGCTGTACCAAATGGCGGTATTCTCCGTGCACCGGCACGAAATATCTGGGACGCACCAAATTCAGCATTAATTTTTGTTCTTCTTGACTGGCGTGACCCGAAACATGAATTCCGGAATCCGATTCATAGATAACCGTGGCTCCCTGTTTGAACAGATGATTGATGGTCCGGGCAACTAATTTCTCATTGCCTGGGATGGTCGAAGCCGAAATTAACACGGTATCTCCGGGAACGATATTGATTTTACGGTGATCCGAGGTTGCCATCCGGGTGAGCGCCGACATCGGCTCCCCTTGGGTTCCGGTGGTGATGATGGCAACTCGGTTCGCCGGGTAGCGATCGATCTCATCGATGTCCACCAACAATCCTTCCGGTACCTTTAAATAGCCCAAATCCATGGCAATAGAAGCCACGTTGATCATGCTTCGTCCCACCAAGGCCACCTTGCGCTCATGGTGAAAAGCGGTGTCCATAATCTGCTGCACCCGGTGGATGTTCGAAGCAAAAGTGGCGACCAAAATTCTTCCCGGGGCTTGGACAAAAAGTTCGTTGAAAGTCTTATTCAGTTCCCGTTCGGAAGGGGTATAGCCTTCGCGTTCCACATTGGTGCTGTCGGATAGGAGCACTAATACTCCTTTATCCCCCAATTCGGCCAATTTTCGAAAGTCGGTGACTTTCCCGTCGACCGGAGTATGGTCAAATTTAAAATCGGCAGTATGCAAAATCACCCCAACCGAAGTGTGAATGGCGAGAGCGGTTACATCGGCAATGCTATGATTCACGTGGATAAACTCCACTGAGAAATTACCGATTTTTACCTCATCACCCGCCTTAACACATACGGTACGGACGTCGCGGACCATATTGTGTTCTTCGAACTTTCCTTTTGCCAGCCCCAGAGTGAGTTTGGTCCCGTAAATCGGAACGTTCAACTGTTTGAGAACGTAAGGCAGCGCCCCAATATGATCCTCATGACCGTGCGTCAAGAGGATTCCTTTCACCCGCTCCCGATTGTCGACCAAATACGATATATCCGGTATGACTAGATCAATTCCCAACATATCCTCATCCGGAAATGCCAAACCGGCATCAATGACTAAGATCTCACGGTTGCACTCAACCGCCATCATGTTCTTGCCAATCTCGCCCAAACCTCCGAGCGGGATCAACAAAACACGGTCTTGCTTGTTAAAAAGACCCAATAAAAAAAACACCTCCACTTGTGCTGTACAGATCGGTTGGTCTCAATATGTTTTCGGGTTTTCTCCGCAGGGTTACCCGGTACCCCTTCAAAAGAACCTAAACTTTGCCGTTCCAAAATGCCGCACATTTTTATTAAAATTAATTATAGCGGATTTATTCTTCGTATACAAGTAAATATCAGGTCATAATTTTGTCTCGTCCATATCTCAAATTTTCAAAAATAATGACTCCTTGACCCCGGCACCCCCCTACTTAGTTAAATTCCGGGGAAGGATCGACTTCGGGAATATTTTGCACCTTCGGGCGATAAAATAAACTCGCATTCAGTCAAGTGAGGTGAAAACATGGACCACCGTTCCAGTGAAAAATACGATATTATTGCCCAGGAGTGCGGCGGATATGAACCGATTCTTTCCAAAAACCTCGCTTCCAGTTTTGAGTATGGTCAAACGGAAGACGCAGGTTGCGACACCTGCGTCAATTTTCACAACGGTTCTTGCGATATTTATAAAAACGAGGCCGGGTATTAATGATGAGGCTGTTGAGAAACTTGTTTGGCAGCTTCAATGATCATCCGCAACGCATCGGCACGAACTTGACGATCTTCGCGGGAAAGTTTTGCAAAGACTTCTCCTTCGGGGCTGACCGCATATCTGCCGCGCAAGTTGGAAAGGGCGATGGCCACAGTATCGACCCGGCAACGATCACAAGCGCAAAATTCCGGATGTTGTCGATGAAACTCCTCAAAAATTTCCACAACGACATCCTCCATATAGTTTTTTAAACTCATGACTCCTCCCCACCCCTTTTTCTCTTTTGATTACGCTTGATAAGTCTCCAAGACCTGACGCATTTTGGCGATGGGCGCCTCCCGGTCAAGCCACAATGAAAAACTTTGCGCCCCTTGATAGAGTAACAACGATAGGCCTGTCAGCGTCGGACAACCCGCCTGGCGAGCTTCGTTGATGAGCCGGGTATCCCCTTTGCGGTATACCAGATCATAAACAAGCAGCCGCTCGTGAAATAATTTTGACTGGACCAAGGAAGCATCTTCATGCAATCCCACGGATGTCGTGTTGATCAAGAGCTGAAACCGGCTCCAATCCAATGCTTCCAATTGGTCCAATCTGGCGAGGATTACTTCAAACCCGGTCCGGTCGCGAACTTGATCCCGCAAATCGGCCACACGTTTTGGATCACGATTGACAACGGTTATCGAACGGACATTGGAAGCGACAAGCCGATAAAGCAGTGCCGCCGCCGAGCCTCCCGCCCCCAGCATCAAGATGTTCTTTCCGGTCGGATCAAATTGGCCGTCTTCCCGCAACGACTGGATAAAGCCGCTCCCGTCGGTGCTGGTGCCGATTAAGCGGCCGTTCCGGTTCATAATGGTATTCACGGAACCGCTCTGTAAAGAATCACCCACAATCTCATCCAACTCCGGGATAACCGCCTGTTTAAGGGGAATTGTCAAATTAATTCCCTGAATGCCGAGGGCTCTAATCCCTTGGACTGCAGCGGGCAGCTGAGAAAGCGTTACGTGAAAGGGCAAATACACACCGTTTACGTTCAATTCGGCAAATGCCGCATTCTGCATAACCGGTGACAGACTATGGGCCACCGGATCTCCAAAAACGCCATAGACGGCCGTACTTCCCGTGATTCGCTGTTGATTCATAATCCTTCCATGTTGCGTAAACTATCGATGCCGCAACAAATTTCTTAAACGCCCGGATAGGTTGCGACATATTTCCTTTATTCATAAGATGAAAAAATTTGTCATTCATAACCGGCTTACAGGATATGAAAGTACTCATCTTATATAGCTTGAAGCAACACGAACTCCTTCACATTTGTTCGGGTTCCTATTAAAACATTCATCCCTACCAAAGAAAGAATTCGGAGATTTTTGGTAAATTCCTTCTTTCGGAACCCCGATACTTTTCAGGGAGATTACGGTACTCACCGAAAAGGATGTTCGGCGGACCCATCCCGGATAGAAAAAACCACCGTCGCACGGTGGTTGAAATTTTATCCAAAATGGATCAATTGAAGCTGGTTTTATATTTGTACCGTCAAGGCGGTGGTGTATATCCGAGAGGAATCATCAGCCAAATTGTCGTCGACCATTACTTTCGCATGGATTTTCCGGGTCAACGCATAACTGGCGCCCAGGCGCAGGTTCTCGCTGGACCAATCATCCGCCTTCATGGTCACCTCACCACCGAGGCGCAATTTGGAGCCCAATTGCAGGCTGGCGCCAGGGGTAATCATCATCTCATCATCCGTGGCTTTTCCCGTTTCAACGTTGAGATAACCATATAAGAAATTGAAGTTGGTCCAGACGGATAAACCGTACATCGGAATGTTTTGCTCACCCAGGTCATAACCGAGATAAGCGGTATAACCCATGGTCTTATTGTGCCGCGGGTTAAAGTAAGCTTTTACCAATGTCTGGCGGTCCGATTGGTTGACATTCCGCAGCTCACCCGCTAAGGTGATAGATGGAGCGATTCCGTAACTCACTTCTGCATTGAAAGCCTTGTCTTCCTGATCGGGCTGGTTAAAACGGGCGGAGAGATCGATTCCCAACCCGGCAGGAGGCAGTGTTCTGCCGTTTTCCGCGCCAAAAGTGTAAGGGTTGGCAAGAGCAGCCACAGCTGAAGATGTGAGTAGGATGAGAGCAGCGATAGTTGCCAGGATCGTTTTTTTGAACAACCGTAAACACTCCTTATTTTGTATTAAGCGACTGTCTTCGTCACTACAATCGACGGTACGCGTCGCCTTACCCTAGCTTTCTACAAGGAATGCTCCGGTCCCTGCCGTGATCATCTGTTAAACCAGGCAATCCGAACCAAACCAGTTTTCTTTTACCGTTTCATTTTGTACCATAGTCCCATTCCTACTAGTTCCTAAATCCCATAATCTATAGATGTCTTGTCTGATTCTATTTTTCGCATGTGTCGCAATTCCTGGCGGATAGATAATTCGCCAATATCTGGAGGTGATACAATGAACTATCATGCTGCCGCTCCCCCACAATTCGGAATGCCGCTTCCGCAATGGAATGGCTGGCAGCCGTCCGGCGATCCAATGGCGGTTGCCGAAATCGCTGGTGGTCCCCTCGCACCCGATATCCGCGGTCTAGTTTTATTTCAAGATGTCCCGGGCGGGACATGGGTTTCAGTAAACGTCTCCGGACTCCCTCCTTACCGGCCAGCCAGCGGGAACCAGGCGCCCATCGGCCCTCATGGGTTTCACATTCATGAAACCGACTCGTGCGCTCCCGGCGACCCAACCAATCCTTTTCAGGGCGCCGGCGAACACTGGAATCCAACCCGGCAGCCTCATGGAAATCACGCCGGTGATTTCCCAGCGCTCTTTTCCAACAACGGCCGGGCCCTCATGGGCTTTTTCACGGACCGCTTCCGGGTTGATGAAGTCATCGGCCATTCCGTCATCATTCATCAAAATCCCGATGACTATCGCAGTCAACCGGCGGGGGCGTCCGGAAAACGCTTAGCATGCGGCGTGATTCGGCCTTACCCGTCCCAATAAACCTGAATCCTCAAAAGATCGCTTTATTTTCATCGTAATGATTGTCCAAAGGATATTTTTCTGGTATATATTTTAAGGGAGATTCCAGGCAAGCTTCTTCATGTCGGGCATTTCATGTTGCCAATACCGTATTCGGCGCGTAATCCTCGGAGCAGGCGGGCAAAACGATTTTTCGACACCCGCCTGTCTTTATATGCCCCTCCCAAAACAGTTTTATGGAGGATACACTGTATATGACCCTGATCGAACTTTATAAAAATGCCTATCACCAGCTCCATACCCAAACGCCGTTGCGGACCGATTGCGGCCGCCTCTGCAACCGGGCTTGCTGCCAAGAAAATGACGAAGATCTGGGTATGTACCTGTTCCCGGGTGAAGCGGAGCTGCTTCTCGCCGCGGATTTTCTGCGCATTGAACCAACCGACCTGCAATATCTCCCCGGCAAAAACGTCTATTTCGCCTCCTGCAACAGCCAGTGCCGACGCTCGCAACGCCCGCTGGCCTGCCGCATCTTCCCGCTAACTCCTTATATGACGGCCAAAGGATTATTGACCACGATCATTGATCCCCGGGCCCGGTTCGTCTGTCCGTTGGCCCGGGAATATCAGCGTTCCGACTTCCATCCGGAATTTGTGCGGGCAGTGCAAAAAGTGGGGCAATTATTGATCAAGCACCAGGAGACCCAGGCATTCCTGCTTTGGTTAGCCGCCGTTATCGACGAATACCGGGAACTGCCGTTTTCCACAAAATGAACAATTTTGGGTGTCAATTGAAGGATGGTCCAAAAAGGAATTATTGCCCATTTTGTCATCGGTTTGTTACAATTTGTTAATTGAGCGAATGCTTTCCGGTGTTACAATGAGAAAAGATCGAAAATAAACGAATTGAGGATGGGTATGCGTCATTTCCGTTATTTGCTGTTCCTATTGCTGTTCTTGGTCACTCCAGTAACCACCACAACCGCCCCTGCTCCGGAATCCTCCCAACAACCGCTCTCCAACGAACTCTCGCTCGCGGATAAACAGGCGATGCAGCGGAAGATTCTCAATGAGATTCTAAACAAATACGAGGGCAACCAAACTTTCCTCAAACTTCATGAATACATGATCATCAAGTTTCAGCAACTGGCGAAACAACGCTCGCCCCGCCAGCCGGAACTGATTATTCGAGAGGCCTTTGAGCGTACCCAAGTTGTTTACGAAAAAACCAAACCGTTTGTTCGAAACAGCTTTCGTGATTTTAATCCCGACGCAGTGGAACGGTCGGTAGAAAAGTATCTATGGCTCAAGGGACTCTGCTTTTTGATCCTTGGCATCAACCAAGAGCACGAGATCGGTCTATCCTATTTCTATCTGCCCGAGAATCAAGGAATGAAAAAGGAATTGCTCCGCGATATTATCCACTATTCCTTTCCGGAAGTTCCCGATGTTCCGGCGAACCGCATCTGGTTTCAGAACATGGTCCAAGTCATGGATCGTCTGGGCTACAAAATCTTTAACATCAATAAATACTCTCCCGCCAAGAATCTCGCCGCTGCGCCAAACCGGGTTTCGTGACAGGAAATACAGGCCGGTTACTCCATGCCCGAACGAACTCCCGGCCGCGGCCGAGATCTTAAGCGGTGCGGGCGATCCGGGGTTAGTCTTGAGTTTCCACCTCTTCGACGGGATAATCCATTTCCCGAACGATTTTGCCGTCCGCAGTCAAGGCAATGGCATGACCCGCCCCGGAATAGATCCGGGCATAAACTCGCCTTCCGGAATTGTCCACTGTCAGCCAATGCTCATCCCAACTGCCCGGACCCAGCCGTTCCTCTACTGAGGCCGCGGCGGCCCGAAATTGCGGGTTCTGCTCAAACTTGGCCGCCTCCTCCCGGTTCAGCTCCTGAATATCCTCTTCCTCCAACTCCACAAAAAAACGGTTTTCAAAGACCGTCGGCTGATAATTATTCATGCGTTTTGTACGCCCCCTCATCCTAATTCTGCCCATCCTTTTCTGCATCTAAACAGCGGAAAGCGATCGTTTTTCAACTTACCCCGTTATCGTACCGCTCGACAGATCCGCCTTGGTCCGCGACGGGCCATGACTTTTCAACCCGGATTCCCTGCGTCGCCCGGCGTTTTTCCGAAATTACCTGAGTTCGTAATTTTTCATCGAGTAGGCTAAATTTTTGATCAGATAAAATTGCTTTTTTGACTATAAAAAGGTAAAATGTTGTTAGTTATTTGGCTAAAATTAGGTATTTCGGACCGGCTTTTTCGAGAAGTGGAGGAGAGGGAATTCCATGGTTTCACCCCATGCTTCGCCGTTTTTAGCGATGGAAGAACGCCTGCGAGTCCGCTTCCATGCCACGAATAATGAATTTATTTTTTTGCGAAAGGATCTCCGAAATATGACTCTACGGCGCTTGTGGGTCGGCTTGTTATTGCTTTTGGCGATTCATATCTCTCCAATTCAGGCTGTGACCAACCCGGATCCGGTCTCCTCCCCGGTTGTGAATGAGGTTAGCTTGGAACAAAAACGGGTCATCCGTAAACAATTGCTCTCTCAAATGGTTGAAAAGTATAACCAAAACCAAGTTTTCCCCCATATCCAAGCCTATATGGTCGAAAAATACCACCAGATGAAGAAAAAGACCAAACCGAAACCACCGGCGCAATTGATCGTGGACACCTTGGAGCGTTCGCGCTCGGTTTATGAGAAAACCCGCTCTTTTGTGGGAGAAAGTTTCAAACGGGTTTATAACCCTCTGCAAATCGAGAGCACCATCAACCGCTACCTCTGGCTAAAAGGGCTCTGCTTCTTAGTTTTGGGAATTAATGAAGAGCATAAAATTGCCCTCTCCTATTTCTATCAGCCCGGCAACGAGCAGGAAAAACTGGAGTTTCTTCACGACGCCATCCATTATTCGTTTCCGGAGATACCGGATGTACCCGCCAACAGCGCCTGGTACGAAGGCATGACCCCGGTGATGGATCGGCTCTGTTTCAAACTGTTTAATATCGATAAATACTCGCCGGGCAGCGCTCCGTCCTCGACTCCGACGGCCCCTTGACATCGGCGCGTCTTTCCTTCTATTTTTCGCACTCGCCGTCTGAATGTGAAATGCTGTTTTTTCGGCCATTCTTTCTTTTTTATCGAAAAAAGTTACAACAGCACTGCACATCTTTTCAGATACTCCATAATATAAACTGATGCAACTCCTAGAAAATCCTCATATTTCAGCATTTTTTCCTCCAATTGCCGCACGAATCGATACAGCGCCGGAACATCCTTACTCAGTTGCTGTGCATCCTTACTCAGTTGCTGTGCATCCTTACTCAGTTGCTGCGCATCCTTACTCAGTTGCTGTGCATCCTTACTCAGTTGCTGTGCATCCTTACTCAGTTGCTGTGCATCCTTACTCAGTTGCTGTGCATCCTTACTCGGTTACTGTGCATCCTTACTCAGTTGCTGTGCATCCTTACTCAGTTGCTGTGCATCCTTACTCGGTTACTGTGCATCCTTACTCGGTTACTGTGCATATTCGTTCAGTAGCCGATCTATATTTTTTCATCATTAAGACACTTTTGCCCCCATTACGGTCGACACCAAACCAACCGCAGATTTTATACAACCAGTCCAGTGTATTCCATTACGCTCAGCACACCGGGGTATAAACTACGTTTGAAGTATGGTGATTTCATTGATAATCCGGGTTAAATTGGTTGGATTTGAAGCGGATACGGGAGTTATTCTTTTACATAACGGAGATCTGGTAAAAATTCCTCGCAGTCTTTTACCGTATGACGCCAGGCCGGGTGATATCATTAAAATCCGTGTCGATAAGGGAGCTACTTTAAAACAAGGCGGCTAAGGATTTTTCATCAGGGGCAGCCCAGCGGGGCGGCCCCTTCAAATTAAAAAAGCATCGTAAAAGAAGCCCCGGTGGGGCTTCTTAATCGGACCATTTCATATAATCGATTCCGGGATCAACTTTTGGTTTTTCAGTGGTGCCGTCCTTCTGCTTCTGCTTGGATAAAGTGCGGGCCAGTTCCGCGGAGCTTTCCATGTTGGATTGCGCTTTTGTCCGTTGCGCTTGTTTCAGGTCCAAGTTTTTGGGTTGGTTCTGCTTTGACTGGTTCATTTAGAGCCACCTCCTCGGCATCTATTATGAACCTTTTTATGAAAAAAATGAGTTCCTCGAACCGGCGGTCTACTGTAGTCGAGCTTTCAGCTCCGGCGGGCGGCCGGTCCGTCATTCATGGCGCAATGCTTCGATAGGATGCAACCCCGCCGCTTTATACGCCGGGTAACCCCCAAAAAAAAGCCCGACCACGATCGAGAATCCGAATGACAGCAAGATGGATTGGAGCGAGATGACCGCCGCCCAACCGGTGATCTGGGTGACCAGTAACGCCAGCCCCCATCCAAGACTTATTCCGATTAATCCGCCAATCAGGCTGAGCACTACCGCTTCGATCAGGAAGAGCCCCAGGATCTCCGCTTTTTGCGCGCCGATGGCCTTGCGGATCCCGATCTCTTTAATCCGTTCGGTGACTGAGACCAACATGATATTCATGATCCCGATCCCGCCAACCAGCAATGAAACCGCGGCAATTCCGGCCAACAGCATCGTGAAGGTTTGAGTGGTCTGTTCGACCGTGGCCAGGATTTCCGCTTGATTGCGAACTGTAAATTTGCTCTCATCCTTGAATTTATAGTACAAGGCGGCATAAATCTGGTTATAGACGCTGTCCACTTGCTTTTCGTTTTCGGCCTGAATATAGATAGTACTGATATTCTGATTGCCGAAGATTCGCTGCTGCGCGGTTGTCAGCGGAATCAGGATCAGATCGTCGCTGTTGCCGAAACCGCTCTGCCCCTTTTCAGCCAGAACGCCGATGATTTGAAACCGGACGGTGCCAACCTTGATATCCTGCCCCAGCGGATCGGAGTCCGGATAAAGCTGCTGCGCCACGTAGGAGCCGATTACTGCCACCCGCCGCCGCGCATTCAGCTCAGATTCATCGAAGACCCGCCCTCCGGCCAATTGATAGTTACGGACCGTAAAATACGGGATGGTGCATCCGATCACTGAAGTCTGCATGCTGACAAAACCATTGCCAACCACATCGCTGCGCCGGGCTTCCGGGGCGATGGCGGCGATATCCGTAGAAGCTTCGGCAATAACCGGCAATATGTCATTGGTCAGTGGCTGACCGCCGCCGAAGGAACCGCCCCTGCTATTTCCCATTCCGGCGAAGACCATCACCAGATTGGATCCCATCGCCGTGATATTCTGGGTGATCTGTTGCTTGGCGCCCTCGCCCAGGGCTACCATGACAATGACCGCGGCCACCCCGATGATCACTCCCAGCATGGTCAATAAGGAACGGATTTTGTTCGCGGCCAGGTTTTTGACGGCCATCGTAAGATTTTCAGTGACTCTCATGCCGGCCATCCTTCCCGATCGATCATGATCTGGTGATTTGATTCATCGGCCACAAGCTTTCCGTCGCGGAAGCGCAAGATCCTCTGGGTGTAGTTGGCGATATCCGGCTCATGGGTTACCATCACTATCGTCATCCCTCTACGGTGCAGTTCCTGAAAGATAGCCAGAATCTCCACGCTGGCCTTGGAATCGAGATTCCCGGTGGGTTCGTCGGCCAGCAACAGTTTCGGCTGGTTGACCAGCGCCCGGGCAATGGCCACCCGCTGTTGCTGGCCACCGGACAGCTCCCGCGGTTTGTGATGAATGCGGTGTTCCAAACCGATCCTGGTCAAGGCTTGACGGGCGAGGCCATGCCGCTCCGCCGTGGACATCCCGGCATAGATCAAGGGCAGTTCCACATTTTGGAGGGCGGTCAGATTCGGCAGTAAATTAAAGGACTGAAATACAAAGCCGATCTCCTGGTTGCGCAGTCGGGCCTGGTCCCATTCGCCCAATTCCGCGACTTCCCGGCCGACCAGCCGGTACGATCCGGAGCTCGGCTGGTCCAGGCAACCGATGATATTCATCAGCGTCGACTTTCCCGAACCCGACGGTCCCATCAAGGAGACCATCTCCCCTTCGCGGATGGTGAGCGAGACTCCGTCCAGCGCCCGCACCTCCGTGTCGCCCATCTGATAAACTTTACAGATATTCTCCAATTCCAGCATCCGTCCTCACCTGCCCATCCGGCGCATGCCACCGCCACCACCGCCGCCCATGCGGATCATCGTCGGCCCGGGATCTCTGCCCTGATCCGGAATCTGCAATTTGGGCACGGCAACCAGCTCTCCTTCGGTCAAGCCGGATAGGATTTCTACATGATCCGCGGTTTTATATCCCAACCGCACCTTCCGGGAGACGAATTTACCCTGCTTCAACACTTTGACGATGGCGCCGTCGCCATTCTGTCCGGTTATCGCCCGCGCGGGAATGGCCAAGACATTCGGATGAGCATTCACCATAATCGTCACATCCACTGTCATTCCCGCCTTCAAAAGACCCTTCAGGTTTTCACGGGATCGTTTCATCACACTATTCGGCGGCGGATTGCCGCGATCCCCATTCCGTATCGCTCCCCGCTGCTTGCGCCGTTCGCCGACGCCACGCTCCGGCGGAGTCAGGGAGGAATCACTGCCGCTCCCCAACAACGGTTTGATGACCACCGGGAACGTAACCACGTTTGAAGTGACAGTTCCAGTGCTTCCGAATGAGATCACCTCGCCCGGCACAATCGTGCGGTTTTGGTCATTGGCGCTGATCTCGGCCGGCAGACCGATCGCCACTTGGTTGATGTCGCCCTGGTCCACGGCAGCCTCGATCCGGATCGCTCTATCCCCGCCCAGAGTCAACAGCTCGTCGGTGTTCGCCACCGTCTCTTCCAGTTTCACATTGATCCAGGAGACTTCGGCGTCAAATGGCGCCCGGATGAGAATATTGTTATTCTTATCCACCCCGTTCTTATCCAACGAATCCAACTTTTGCCGATATTCAGCCACCTCGGTTTGGTGTTGCCAGACTTTGCTCTGGGCGTTTTCCAGATCGTCGATAGTCGTGCCTTGGATTTTATAGAGAATCTGTTGCCGCTCCAAAGCTTTCTGCGCGACCTTCAAATTTTCCTGAGCCTGCTCTAACGAGGATTTCCAACTGGAGGAATAATTGATCAGATCCGCGTCTTTTAACTGCAGGATCAATAAAATATCCCCTTTTCGGACCGAATCGCCCGGTCTCACCAGGATCTCTTTGACCGTTGCGCTATAGGGCGGATAAATCGCGGCGTTTTTCTCGGTAACCACATTTCCAGTGGCGTCAATCCGGTCACTGAGATCCATCCGCCGTACCTCAATGGTATTGAACGCATCGGTCTGTTCGGCCAGCGCCGCCTGCTGCCGTTGTTGTTTGACGAGCCAAACGGCAGCGAAAGCGATCAGAATCGCAACTCCCAGGATCATCCATTTCTGCTTCCAATTTTTCAAATTTGCTCTCCTCCAATCAATACCGCGCGCAAATGTTTTTTGAGACACTTCCAGAGACAATTGCAGTCATTTCCTCGCTCATGCCCGAATTTCTCTCCTACGTTATAGGAGGGGGAATGTACTCACTTTATTTCATCTGGCTTTCTGATCGGCTTTTTGATCAAACAAGTAAAGATCGCCGAGGGCCTTTTTCAGTTTCTGCAAGGCCAATACCCGGTCATAGCCAGATTTTACGGCCGCTATCTGCGCGTCCAAGGCGTCCTGGCGCGCATCAGAAAGATCTGCGAAAGTAATCGAACCGAATTGCCGCTGAACCTCTTTGATCTCCAGATCCTTATCGTAATACGGCAATGCCTTTTGATTCAATTCATGCTGTTTGACGGCCAGTTGATACTCGGAAAACGTCTGAGAAACATCCAGCAAAATATTCTGGCGTTCTCTCTCCAGGTCCAATTTGGCATTGTCCAGCGTATACTGCGCTTGCTTTGTTTGATTGGCGGCAGTGCCAAAATCGAGGCTCCAGTTGAACTTTAAAGTGAAGTACCTTTTCTTGGAGCCATAATAATCCGTATTGGTAGTGCCGATGTTGGCCTGAGACTGATAAGAATTGTCCTTTTTAGCAGCCAACCAGCTAAAATCGCCGCTCAAAAAATCATAACTCAATCCAAAACTTTGGGTTTGATCCTGATCGTTGTAACTTACGGATACGGCCGGCATCTCTTCATTCTTGGTCTGCGCCCAGGTCCGCTGAGCCTGCTTGAAAACGATCTCTTTTTTCTGCAGCTCCAACCGTCTTTGCAGGGCTTTTTGTTGCAACGCGGCCAATTGTTCATTGATCGGGTCCTCTTTGAAATTTACTTCTGCGAATTGATAATTGGAGAGGTCTTTCAGCCCGAGCTGATTGGCGAGTTTCTGCTTGGCGATGTCCAAATCGGAGCGATCCTTTTCCACATCGAACTCAGCCTGGTTCAAGCTGTTTTGAGTTTTGAGCTGATCTGGCTTGGTGATCTTGCCCAGACTCAGTAGCTTCGTTGCCAGGGCATGGTCTTCTTTGTATTTCGCCAGCGCCGCTTCATGCAGTTTCAATACTTGCTGGGCTTTTAAAACCGTAAAATAATACTCATACGTATTATAGATGACCTCGGCCTGATCGATTTGGAGTGTCGCCTCGGCCGTAACCTGCTCCCACATCGCGGCTTCGATATTGGAGACGATTTTCTGGCCATACAGGTTATACGTGGTCGGAATCGTCTGCTGAACCACGATCTGATAGGCGCTCGGATAAGTATCGTCGGTTGTTTGATATTGGTATTGCCCTTCCACGGTGGCCTGCGGCAGGATATTCAATGCCGCTTTCTTGACTGCCAGTTTAGACTTTTCCAAGCTGTTGCGGTCCGTTTTCACTTGATAATCGGCTTGACAGGCCATTTCCACCGCTTGTGAGAGGGATAAAGTTTGGCTTTCACCAAAGGCTGGACTCCAGCCGAGTAAACCGATAAAACACGCGATGATCCACCATGAGCGTTTCAACTCAAGTCGTTTGCTCTGCAAATTTCATCCCCTGCGCTTCCTCTTTTCATTTGTTCTCTCATCCTTAACCGGCGATTCTGCTATTCCAGCTGATAGGCTTTTTGACGCTGGAGGACCTCTGCGGGTCGGTTGGTGATAGGTTGGAAAGAACAACGTAAAACTGACCCCCGCGTCCTCCCCGTTCGCAACAGTAATGCTACCCCCATGAAGTTCAACCAGTTTCTTTACGATGGCTAATCCCAGACCATTCCCGGATTCACCGCCACGTTTTTTAGCGCGGTAGAAACGCTCGAAGATTCGGGGCTGGTCCTCGAGGGGAATCCCGGAACCGTCGTCCCGAAAATGAATCACGCTCCAACCATCGGCTTCCCTGCATTCAATGATAATCTTTTGCAAACCGTCCGAATGTTGCAGCGAGTTATTGAAGAGATTTTGCAAAATCTGTTCCAAACGGCGGTAGTCGGCGTAAATGTATTGGCCGATCTCGGTCCGGCATTCCAGTTCGATCCGCTTCCCTTTCAAGGATAAATCGTTCCTTCTTTTGAATTGCTCCAAGAATTGCCGGCAATCAATGGCATCCGGGTCAAGGCTGACAGTTCCGGCGTCAAAACGGGCCAACTCCAATAACTCTTTTACAAATGAGGATAACCGCTCCGCCTCCTCCGAGGCAATTTGCAGATACGACTGCTGTTCGGAGGCAGTTAATTGCAGTTCCGTCATTTGCAGCGTTTCCAAGTATCCCTTGATGGACGTAAGCGGCGTCGATAATTCATGCGATATATCCACGATAAACTGCCGGCGCTGGCGATCGATGGCCTGCAGCTCGCCGGTGAATTTTTCAATGGAAGCCGCCATTTCATTCAGAGCCCTGCCGATACTGGCGAATTCATCGTTTCCTCTGAGAGTAACCCGAGTTTGATATTGCCCCCGCGACAGACGCTCCACCGCCTCCAATAAGGTAGACGACCGCCGGTAAAGCCAACGAAAGATCAAAAAGCCAAAAATCAGGGCCGGCCCCAGCGCCATCAGCATGAAGGTGGAAAGCATTCGAAACATTCCTGCGATACGGTTCAAGTCATTGGAAAAAAAGATTAGATATCCGCTTTGCGAACCCACCGCAATCTTTTCAGCCGCCACCCAGATCATTTTATGGTTGCGGCGTACCTGATAGCGGTAGTTACCGCCGCCAAGGTCGACCCGGTGCACATACGGAACAAACGCAAGTCTGGTTCGATGGAAATTCCGGTTCTCTTTGGCAATATATCTTCGCAGGTCAAAGTCGGGATTATGCTCAAATTTCCAACGGATGTCGGCCTTGATGTACTGAAGCATCTCCTGTTTTTCTTGTAAAACCCGGGGTAAAATTGTTTTTCCCAAGCCAAAGTGAATAATGACGCCCTGATAGATAAAAAAGAGCCATAACAGACCAAAAAAGATGAGTACCATCCGGAAATAGGAACGGATCTCAGGAATTCTCATTAAAGCGATACCCCACTCCCCAAATTGTCACAATTCGCTGCGGATTGGCAGGATCGGTCTCAATCTTACGCCGTAAGCGGCTGATGATCCGATCGATGCTGCGGTCGTAAACATAACTGTCTTCGCCCCAGATACGTTCCAGTAACTGTTCCCTTTTAAAAGATAATCCCCGGTTCTTCATTAAGAAGTAAAGTACGTCAAACTCTAGCGAAGTAAGCGGAATCAACCGGCCATTCAACTTTACCGCCATTGCGCCAGGATCAATCTCCAACTCACCCACGCTGATTGAGGGTACTCTTTCCTCTTCCCGGGTTAAGTGGGGACGACGCAACAACACCCTGACCCTTGCCAGTAACTCCCGGACGGAGAAGGGTTTGGTCACATAATCGTCCGCCCCCATCTCCAGCCCAACCAGCTTGTCAACCTCTTCCTGTTTGGCGGTTAACATCAAAATGTACACATCGGACCTGCACCGGATTTCACGGCATATTTCCAATCCGTTTTTTCCGGGCAGCATCAGATCGAGGACGATCAAATCCGGATGAGTCCGCTGAAATTGCTCCATCGCCTCCAGGCCGTCATACGCCTGAAAACATTGATGGCCTTCCCTTTCCAAATGGGTACGGAGTAAAGCCGAAATATTCTTTTCATCCTCAACAATTAAAATACTACTCATTTTCCATCCACCCAGCGTTGCCAAAATTGAGAGACCTAGCTGTTTTTCAGAAAACCATGGATCATCCATCGCTTCTAATTGGACGAATTTCGGGTCCATAAAGTTCGGGATATCCGGCTCGATACCACTTTTCATAATAACTAACTTCATTTCATCAATAACCCCACTATATGATAAATAATGGACTCATTTTTGAGTCCATTGTTACGTATATGTTAAAATTGCGGTTTCAAAGACGAATCCATAATTAGGGTTCGCTGAACAGAGAAAAAAGCCTTGATAATACTAAGTTTAAGAGCTATTTGTGGTATAATAGATCCAAGGAAAACAGCGATAAAAGAAC
>NZ_SLUN01000050.1 GCF_004340685.1 Hydrogenispora ethanolica
TTTTCAAGGTCCGTTTTGGGCTTGCTCATGGAACTTGGGGGGTTCGCTGAATCGGCTTTTTGAGGGCGTTTTCCCCTGTTCAGCGAACCCTAATTGAGATTTTGAAATTCGATGAAAGGAAACCAGCTATGAACAGCAGTAAGGAATGTAAGCAATTCACAATCGATCAGCTCAAGGTGAAAGTTTTCAGAAACCGCTTGGAGTTGGGCCAAGCCGCGGCGTCTGACGCGGCTGCCAAGATGCGGGAACTTTTGGCCAAGCAATCGCAGCTCCGGATCATTTTCGCTGCGGCTCCGTCACAAAACGAATTTTTGGATGCTCTGTGCAAGGCGGAAGGAATCGACTGGACGAGGGTCGTCGCCTTTCATATGGATGACTATCTTGGCTTGCCCGATAATGATGCGCGCCGGTTTTCAAGCTATCTTAAAGAGCACATCTTTACCAGGGTTCCTCTGGGAGAAGTTCTTTTTTTACTCAGCCCCAATTCGCCGTTGACGCAGAAAGTCCCGGCCGCCGAGGTTATTTCGGAGAGCCATGACGAATGTGAACGTTATTCCCGGCTTTTAAAAACGGCGTCGATTGATCTGGTTTTTATGGGCATTGGAGAAAATGGCCACATCGCCTTCAACGATCCGCCGGTTGCCAAATTTGACGATCCGGAACTTGTTAAACTGGTTGAGCTTGAGGAGCGATGCCGGATTCAACAGGTTCATGACGGTTGCTTTGAAACTTTATCCGCTGTTCCAACCCACGCGCTGACCCTGACCATACCGGCGTTATTCTCGGCCCGATATTTGTATTGCATGGTTCCAGGGCCGACTAAGCGAGATGCTGTGGCGCGGACCATCCACGAAGCGATTTCTACCCAATGTCCGGCCTCGATCTTACGCCAACATCATCACGCCTGCTTATATGTGGATTTCGATTCGGCGGGCAACGGCGCTAATTAATACGCTGGCTGGCAAACTCGAAAAGGTAGTTTATAAAGAAGAATGTAAATATCACCACAATTTCAATCCCGTATGGTCCGTATGGTTCGGAGCAGCTAACTTTTGCACTTCCGGATCAGAATTTTCAGGAAACCATAAGCCCGAATCCGATGAAATTTTCCATTGATGAAATCAAAGAAATAACTTTTTTAAAACAAAAAAGAAAGAATGAGCATTTTCAAAAACTAAAAGTCTTACAAAGCAGAAACGACTTTAATGGCACAGCGGGTTAGAATTATCCGTGGAAGGAGTTTTTGGAACGAAAATGCTGAAAGCCTATTCTGCGGCGGAAAAAATGAGCCTGGTTGGAATTGGTGACATTGCTGTTATCAATGAAGCGACCTAAAGAATCAGTCCTGATCCAGCGCGAAGCACCTGTTTTTGCATCGTCCCGGGCGAACGCAAGGCCGCCGCGCTATACCGGTGAGATCAGTGACAAATGCGGCAAGCATCCTGCGCATCCGCCAGGGATGCCGGATGTATGATGTATATTGATAAAGCCGCGCCTCTAAGCTTTAAGCGACGAAATCAGGAAACACGGCGTGGGACGGAAGAGAGGGGAAAAGGATGAAGTGGAAAAGTTCGAATGTTTTTTATCTGTTTGGCATCGTCCTTCCGCTGACAGTAATTGCCGCGCTGGGCATCAAGATTGCCTGGCCTTCCGTATGGGGGTGCGCCGCCATTTTCGTCGTAACGGCTTTGCTGCTGAAACCGCTGATCAGAAAGGTATGCTTTTTGCCCCGTCCCCTCGTGGAATACGGGGAATTGAAACGAGAAACGCTTGAACTGCCCGGAGATCCGGACGTTGAGGTTTATTCCAGCAACGCGCTGTGCCAATATGATTTCGTGCTACGCATCGCGGAGTTCCTCTCGCCGTTCTCGTTCGTGGACAGCCCGCCCAAGGTGGTGATCAACCCCCGGCTGCTACAAGAAAAGGGCAAGCGCTTCATGCAGATCGCCGTCATGCGCGAAATCGAGCGTTACCGCAGAAAGCATCAGGCTACCGCCATCCTCCATCTTTTGCTGCCTTTATTTGCGCTGGCAATCGCCGCACTAAGCGTATTTGCTTTTAAAATCCCTCTTTCGGATTATCTGGGCCCGTTTTGGGTGCAATTCGCGATGCCGTTTTTATTTACGGTTTTATTGGGGCTGCACCTGTTTCTATGGAATAAAAGCCTTTCCGTCAGGGATTATCAACTGGATTTGTTTTTGACGTCTCTCTTTGCCGTGGCTGACGTCAAACAATATATCATCAGCGTGGAAAAGCTGGAAGGGGGGAATGAAAACAAAAAGCAGGGCGCTTTCAACCATTACTACACAAGTCTGCGCCTCAAACAGCTGGAAAAAATCAAAAAATCAAGATGAGAGGAGACTGTACGAATGAATGTAGGGCAAATGGAAGGAATGGATTATGTAACCCTGTCATTATTCTTTCTAATCATCATCGGCATCGGCATCTGGTCCAAGCGTTCGATCAAAAGTTCGGAAGACTTTTATGTCGGAGGCGGCAAAATACCGTGGTGGCTCTCGGGTGTTTCCCATCATGTATCCGGGTACTCCGGTGTCGTGTTTGTAGGTTACGCCGGCATCGCGTATATGCAAGGCACGTCGATCTATTTCTGGTGGGCGGTCAACATTGCGCTCGCGACAGCGCTCGGCGCCGTTACGCTGGCTCCCCGATGGCCCCGACTCCGGCGCGCGTTGGGCATCCAGTCCCCTACGGAATACCTACAGATACGCTATAACGCGGCTTCACAGCAGATCGTCGCGATATCAGGCGTCGTGGTAAAGCTTTTGGACGTCGGCGCGAAATGGGCTTCGCTGGGCATTCTGCTGCACGGCTTTACCGGACTCCCCATCTGGCTTGGCATCATCATCGGCAGCCTGGCTTCGATGATCTATGTTTCCATCGGAGGACTGATCGCCGATCTGCTCACCGACTTGGTACAGTTCGCCGTGAATCTCCTAGCGGGGCTGATACTCTTTTTCTCAGTCCTGAACCATTTGGGCGAATACGGTCTATCGCTGACGACCATGTTCAACGCCTTGCCCCAGACCAATGTCACCATGTTTAACGCCGGACGCGGCCAGGGCTCTCTGTCATGGACGCTGCTTTATTTCTTCGTTATCTTCTTCAGCTATAACGGCGGCACCTGGAACCTTGCGGCCCGTTTCATCTCCACTCAGGATGACCGCCAGGCGAGAAAGGCCGCGTTCCTTTCCTCCCTGCTGTACTTAATCTGGCCGCTGGTCCTGTTCTTCCCGATGTGGTGCGGGCCGATCATCTTTCCGGGCTGGACCCAGACGCAGGCGGAAGCTTCCCTGTACGCGAGCCTGGCGGGCAAGTTTCTTCCGGTCGGGCTGGTGGGCCTGGTGCTTGCGGCCATGTTCGCTCAGACTATGTCTATGTGCAACTCGGACATGAACACCATTTCCGCGGTTATCACCCGCGATATCCTGCCCAAGATCAAGCCTTCCCTGAGCAATCTGGGTGCAAGCGAATCGCTTAAGCTGGCGCGCACCACCACCATTGCCTTCACAGTTGGAACCGTGATCATCGGCCTGATGCGCGAACAGTTCGGCGGCGTTACCGGCATCATCCTGACCTGGTTTGCGGCCCTGCTCGGACCCACCGCGATCCCGCTGCTGTTCGGCCTGCTTCCCAGCTTCAAGTATTGTGACAGCAAAGCGGCGATCGCTTCCATGATCGGCGGGCTGGCTGTATTCGCCCTCACAAAGATGGGCCTGCAACTGGAAACGGATCTGGCTTTGATTGCCCCGCTGCTCACTTCATTTGTAATCTTTTGCCTGGTCGGGCTTTACAACCGGTATATCGCCAAAATGGAGGTGGCACCTCAGGTTCAGGAGCTCATGATCAAATTGGGGAGCACTAAATGAACAGGCAACAGCTTTTAGCCGAATATGTTGGGCGGATTCAGGACGATTTCGTTCCCTATTGGAATCGCTTCTTCGATTATGAGAAGGACGGAATTCTCAACTGCATCAACAATTACGGCGCTCAGAAACTCAGCGACAACAAGTTCACCTGGTCGCAGGGGCGTTACCTGTGGGTGCTGGGCCGCCTGTACGAATTGAACAAAAACCAGATCTTCTCGCATTTGGACAATGCGGATCTTCTCCGGCAGATGCAGGGCATCTACCGTTTTCTGACCCGGCATTCGATCTACGGCGACAATCTCTGCTGCTATCTGCTGGACCGTGACGGCAACAAGATCAAAGATCAGAAAACCGGACGGTATGACGCGAGCATCTTTGCCGATTGCTTTGCGCTGATCGGCATGGCCCAATATACCAAAACCACCGGGCTCACGGAGAACCTGCCGGCGGTGGAAGCGTTATACCGGAGCATCACCGGGCGCATTGAACGGGAGGAATTCCTAACCGAACCGTATCCGATTCCCGAAGGCTACCGGGTGCACTCGATTCCGATGATCATGGTCAACACGGTTTATGAGTATATTAAAATGCGCGAGCGTTTCGGAATGAGTTGCGAAGCGGAGATTGACTACGGGCTTGAAAAGGTCCGCAGCATCCTGGAGGATTTTTACCGCGGCGGCTACATCCGCGAGCATGTCTCCACCGCCGAAAATTACGAAAAGCGTCTGCTCGACCGTCATGTCAATCCCGGACACACGCTTGAGGATATGTGGTTCTGCGCCGAGTTTCTCAAGGATTACGGCGATTTGCCCAAATACCTGCCACGTATTTTGGAACTGGCGCGCAATGCGTTCGATATCGGCTGGGATCAAGAGTACGGCGGGCTGCTGCGCTTTGTGGACAGAGAGGGAGGCAAGCCCCAGGGCGAGCCGGGCGACAGTGATTTTGAGCGCCTGATTCAGGATACCTGGGACATGAAACTCTGGTGGCCCCATTCTGAGACCTTGTACGTATTCCTGTACCTGTATGAGCTTTCCGGCGAACAGGATCTGCTGGACCGCTACAAAAAAGCCAGCGCGTACGTTTTCTCAACCTTTCCCAACCAGGAACTGGGGGAGTGGATCCAGATCCGCAAGCGAGACGGCGCTCCCGAGGAAAAACTGGTGGCGCTCCCGGTCAAGGATCCGTTCCACATTCTGCGTAATTTTATCAAAATCGTCGAACTGTACCAATAAAGATGACGCGCCGTTGCGTGCTGCAACACGCGGCGGCGCCCAAACAGGCTGAAACGGAGGCATTCTTCATGCAGCTTGGAACCGCCAAATTGGCTATCACACCGCAAACCCCGGTCCGGCTGTGCGGCTATGCGACCCGCACCGCTACCTTTGAGCAGGTGAAAGAGGACCTTTTTCTCCGTATCCAGCTCCACCGACATGAACGGGAAACCCTGCTGTTCATTTACGCCGACCTGTTGTGGTGGGGTTCGGATTTTGTCGCGGAAGCACGCCAAAAAATATCCGGCGCCTATGACATCGCTCCGGAACGTATCTTCTTCGTGGCCTCGCACAACCATTCCGGCCCGCCGACTTGCAATCTTTTCACCCCGTCGCTGGAAACCTACGATCATACTTACGCACGGTTCCTGCAAGAACGCGTGCTCGAAGGGGTGGCGCTTGCGGCCAAGGATATGGAACAGGTTGAGGCGCGCCGACACGACGGCAGCGCCGCGCTGAACGTTTTCCGCCGGGTGATGGAAGACGGAAAAATCCAGATGAGGCCCAACTATCAGGTCTCCACTGACCGCACACTCACCATCGCGGCGTTTCGGCGCCCGGACGGAAGCCTGAAGGCCGCCATGGTTCACTATCCCTGCCACGCCAACCTTTCCAACGAAAACGCCGTGCAGCCGGATTATCCCGGCGTGGCGCTGCGCCTGCTTGACGAGGCGTTCCCGGGCAGCGTATCTATTTTTTTGCAGGGATGTACGGCGGATCTCCGCCCCAACAGCGTGCTCGGACAGAGTTTTGTCCCTGCCGACTATAAGAAGGTGCTGGTATTTGCCGGGGATTTTTTTCAGGCGTGCAGCAATCTACTCGCCCGGAAAGCCGACGCCATTATACCACATTTGTGCGCGAAGAGGCAACTGGTAGAACTGCCGCTGGAGGGAGTGCTGCCTCTGCCCGAGCTGGAGCAGCGCGCCCGCACCCGGGAGGGCGTGGAACTGGAATGGGCCCGGGCCGTGCTGGCCAAAAACAACCGTCCCAGCGAACAGCTTGAACTTTCTTGGATTGATTATGGCGACCGCCTGCGTTTTTATACATTTAACGCAGAAGTCTCCCAATATTACGCCGCATTCGCCCGTTCGGCCGATCCGCACGCCGTCTGCATCGCATACACCAATGGCATGATCGGCTATCTGAGCACGGCGGAACAGATCGAACAGGGCGGTTATGAACCGGTTGAGTCAGCGCTTTACTTTGCGCTCGCCGGTACCTATAAACCGGAAATTGAGCAGATTATCCACGGGGCAATGAGAATTGCCGCCGCAGAATAGAAGGAGGGTTTTATCATGCAGGAAGGCAGTGTAATGGATCTTTACCGGAAAGAAGTTTTCGGAATCATTCAGGACATCCATGATCACGAGAAAGAGCGGATCCTGGCCGCCGCCCACGTCATGGCGGAGCAGATCAAAAAAGACCGACTGATTTACATTTTCGGGCCGGGCGGCCACTCCAACCTGGCAGCCATGGAGATCTTTTTCCGGGCCGGCGGTCTGATGCACGTCAGTGCCATGCTCAATCAGGATACCATGCTCAGCGCGGGTGCTCTCAAATCCATGCAGGCCGAACGGCTTCCCGGTTATGGGCGGATCGTGGTCAATGACTACCGCATCGGCCGGGGCGATCTGCTAATCGTGGTTAACGCCTACGGCATCAATTCCGCGACCATCGACGCCGCGCTGCAGGCCAAGGAGAACGGTGCTGTCGTCATCGGCGTGAGCTCGCACGAACATGCCAATAACTGCCCCAAGGAGCATCCCGCCCGCCATCCCTCCAAGCAAAACCTGCACGAGATCGCCGATTATACGGTCGACTGCAAGGTCAAGGTCGGCGACGCCGTGATCGAGCTGCCCGGATTCGAGCAGAAGATTGGCGCGCTCAGCACCTTCGCCAATGCCTATGTGCTCAATTGCATGGTCATTGAGACGATCAATATTTTAAACAACGAAGGCGTGAAGCCGCCGGTTTGGATGAGCGGAAACGCCCCGGGCGGCGACGATTGGAACAACCGGTTCATGCAGGGCTTCCGAGACAAGATCCGCTGTCTGTAAAACCTGGTGATTCAAAGTATCTCCGAATCGCCGTATGCCGAACGGCACGTACGGTGGTGTGAGAGGACGGTAGGCGAACTAATCGCCTACCTCCTATGATATCTTCGGTTAATCCTCTTTTTACGTCCACAAACCGTTGCTTCGGATACAGCCCTCCTTTTAAAAAACCAGTGGTTAACCCGCCTTCATGGTGTCTTTCATTCCCGCTTCCCCCCATCAAATGCCTTAACAGTCTTTAATCTCAGGCTTTATTTTTCCTGCGATTTTTAGTTTATTCTTGGAAACAATACAGTCCAGTTAGGTAACTTAGGTTACCGATTTAAAAATTAGAATGCGTGATAATAAGACAAAGAAACGATTAGTCGGTTTTGACTCCAAATTCATTACGAAGTTTTTAGGAGAGATTCCATGAAAAAGCAGGTAAAAAGCAACGTCTATTGGGTCGGAAAAACCGATTGGGAACTCAAAACCTTTCATGGGATGGAGTACTCCACCCATCGCGGTTCCACCTATAACTCCTATTTGCTGTTGGAAGACAAAGTCGCATTGATCGATACGGTCTGGAGCCCTTACGCCAAGGAATTTGTCACCAATCTGGCTGCGGAGATTGATTTAAACCGGATCGATCTGATCATCGCCAACCATGCCGAACCCGATCATAGCGGCGCGCTGCCGGAACTGCTGCGCAGAATTCCGGATGTTCCCATTTATTGTACGGCGAACGGGGTAAAGTCCTTGAAAGGCCATTACCATCAGGACTGGAATTTTCATCCCGTCAAAACCGGCGATACGGTCCGTCTCGGCCAAAAGGAATTGATCTTCGTCGAAGCGCCGATGCTCCACTGGCCGGACAGCATGTTCTGTTATTTGACCGGAGAGAACATCCTCTTTAGCAACGATGCCTTTGGACAGCATTACGCGACCGAATTATTATTTAACGACCGGGTGGATCAAGCGGAACTATGGGCGGAAAGCATCAAGTATTACGCCAATATCCTGACGCCGTTCAACCCGCTGGTAACCAAGAAAATTAAAGAATTTGTCGGCCTGCAATTGCCGTTGGACATGATCTGTACCAGCCACGGCGTGGTTTGGCGGGATAACCCGCTGCAAATCGTCCAGAAGTACCAGGAATGGGCGGCGGACTATCAGGAAAACCAAATCACCATCATTTACGACACCATGTGGGATGGCACCCGGATTGTGGCGGAATGCATTGCCCGAGGAATTGAAAGGGCCGATCCCGCGGTGACGATCAAAATCCATAACTCGGCCAAATTCGATAAAAACGACATCATCACCGATGTCTTTCGCTCGAAAGCGATTCTCGTCGGTTCGCCGACGATTAACCGGGGCATTATGCATTCGGTGGCCGGATTGTTGGAAGAAATCCGCGGTTTGGGGTTTAAAAAGAAAAAAGCCGCCGCTTTCGGCTGTCAAGGCTGGAGCGGCGAAGCGGTCGCCATGATCAATGACGGGCTAACCAAAGCGGGTTTTGAATTAATGGATGAGGGATTGAAAGTATTCTGGAATCCCGACGCGGCGGCCCGGGAGCAAGCGGTGGCATACGGCGGCGGATTGGTTGGAAAGCTTAAAAATTTGGAATAAACCTCATAAGAAAGAGGAGCAATGGTTATGACGCGATTTAATCTAAATCAAAAAATCGGAGATATCGTTGCCCAAGAACCTCGGGCAATGGATATATTCAAAAAATACCGCATCGATTTCTGTTGTGGCGGAAACCGGCCGTTGGCTGAAGCCATTCATGAACAACAATTGGATCCCGACGAAATCTTGAACCGATTGGAGGCGATTGGGTCGGATCAGAAAAGCGAATCGCGCGATTTTAGGGAAATGAGCAATTCGGAGTTGGTTGATTATATCGTAAGGACCCATCATCATTTTCTCAATCAAATCCTCCCGGAACTAAGCGAACTCACAACGAAGATTCTTCGGGTCCACTGCCGCAACCACGGGGATACCCTGTTTAAAGTTCATTCATTGTTCCACCGTTTAAAAACCGATTTGGAGCAACATCTGATTAAAGAAGAAGAAATTCTTTTTCCCTTAATGAAAGGAATCGAAAAAAATTCTGAAATTTCAAGCTTGGTGTACCGTTATATTGCTGAAACCGAGGAAGAACACGAATTAGCCGGGAAGATATTGAAAGAACTTCGGCAAATTACCGCTGATTATCGGCCGCCAGCAGATGCATGCGCGACCTACCGCTTGACTTTTCAAAAATTGGAAGAGCTTGAAACGGATTTATTTCAACACATTCATTTGGAAAACAATATCTTACTAAAACGTCCGGTAGCATAATATGGGGCTATACCTAATAAAAATCCGATGATTAAAGGAGAGAAAAAGGATATGAATGTTCATGAATTAGCAAAAACCTTACAAGAAATTAATGAAGGAACCATACCGGCTTCAAAGGCAAAAGAGATTTTGGCCAGTGTTAATCCTTTGGACTTATCCCTTGCCGAACAAAAGTTAATTGAAGAAGGGACCAAACCGGATGAACTTCGAAAATTATGTGATGTTCATCTAGAATTGATCCAAATGGAAGCCGAGGAATTAAAGAAAAAATTAACTCCTGGGCATCCACTTCATACACTTTTTGGAGAGCACGATATTATTTTAGGTTTTCTCGATAAATTAGAAGAAGTTTCAAAAAGAGTAACAGAAAAGGCGCATATCACGGAAGACGATCCTGATGTAAAACTTCTTCGCGATGTAGCAAAATCGTTGGTGGAAGCAGAAAAACATCATGCAAGAGAAGAAGATGCCTTGTTTCCAGCCTTAGAGAACCAAGGGATTACTGGACCAACTCGGATTATGCGGATGGAGCATGATGAATTACGAGCTAAAAAGAAAGAACTATACGCTTTAGTACACGAAACTAAACCATTGACGAATCCAGAATCCAAAGCCCAACTACTGGACTTGGCCTCTTTTATAACCCGGGTACTCAAAGAACACATTATTAAGGAAAACTCTATTTTGTATCCTTCAGCTTTTCAAGAATTAAAACGCCAGGAAATTTGGGAAATGATCAAACAAAAAAGTGACCAGATTGGGTATTGTTCATTTACTCCTAAGCACTAATAGGGCTAAGTATAGGAGAACGCTCTCCTTAGATAGTTAAAATTTATTTTTCCATTGGAAGTTTCGTTGTAAATAAACAAAAAGCCTGTTTTTGAGTAGATATTTAGATTTATAAAGCACCAAAGTTTTCGATGAATAGAGTTTTTCATATGAAGAATGGAATGCAAAGCCGCTTTGATTTCACATTTATTTTCCATTATAAACATATAACAATATTAATTAATTTGCAATCAAACATTTTCTAGCTTATAACAAATTGAGTTTTAAAACATGGTAGGATCAAAGTAATAAAAGGTTTTCGCCAACCGGTGAGGCCTCCGTTGTCTCCGGAGACAGAACAAATTATTTATGAAAGGATGGGGTTAAGATATGAGTAACAAGTTTAACGTAGGGAAATGGAGTCATGAGATTAATGTCCGGGATTTTATTCAAACCAATTATACCCCATATGATGGCGACGAGAGTTTTTTGGCGGAACCGACCAAAACTACCGAAGAATTATGGGCCAAAGTTAAAACCATAATGGACGAAGAGCGGCGTCGAGGCGGAATTATGGATATCGATCCCGATACCGTTTCGACGATCACGTCCCATCAGCCGGGATATATTGATAAAGAACTGGAAGCGATTGTCGGGCTTCAGACGGATGTGCCGCTGAAACGGGCGATCATGCCCTTTGGCGGAATACGGATGGTTCAAACCTCCTTGAAGACTTATGCCCGGACCATGAATCCGAAGATTGAAAATGTTTTTAAATACCGCAAGACGCATAATGACGGCGTCTTTGATGCATACACCGATGAAATGAAAAAAGCCCGTCATACTGGGATTATTACTGGTTTGCCCGACGCATACGGCCGGGGGCGAATCATCGGTGACTACCGCCGGGTACCCCTCTATGGTGTTGATTATCTGATTGCCCAGAAAAAAGCGGCCAAGTCCAATTATGTCTTTGACATTATGGACTCTCAGGTGATTCAGCAACGGGAGGAACTGAGCGAACAGATCCGGGCCTTGGAAGAGGTAAAGCAGATGGCGGCAAGTTACGGTTTCGATATCAGCCAGCCTGCTCGGGATACCCAAGAGGCCATTCAATGGCTTTACTTCGGATATTTGGCTGCAATTAAGGAACAGAACGGCGCCGCAATGAGTCTGGGCCGGGTCTCCACCTTTTTAGATATTTACGCTGAACGCGACCTTCAGGAAGGCCGGTACACCGAAGCCCAAATTCAGGAGCTGGTTGACCACTTTGTGATTAAACTACGGATGGTCCGCTTCCTACGGACACCTTCCTATGATGAACTCTTCTCCGGCGACCCCACTTGGGTAACGGAATCGTTGGGTGGAATTGGAACCGATGGCCGCCATATGGTAACCCGGATGACTTACCGGTTTTTACACACCCTGACCAACTTGGGACCGGCGCCGGAACCCAATATGACGGTCCTTTGGTCACCGCGCCTGCCGGAACATTTTAAACAGTATTGCGCGAAAATGTCGGTGGCGACCTCCTCAATTCAATACGAGAATGACGACTTAATGCGGGAGAAGTTCGGCGACGACTATGGCATCGCCTGTTGCGTATCGGCGATGCGGATTGGGAAACAGATGCAGTTCTTCGGGGCTCGGGCCAACCTAGCCAAAGCCTTGCTCTATGCCATCAATGGCGGCAAGGATGAAATTTACAACGAGCAAGTCGGACCGGCTTTAGCGCCGCTCACCAGCGAATATCTCGATTATCAAGAAGTATCGGAGCATTTTGACCAGATGATGGAGTGGTTAGCCAAACTTTATATCAATACTTTAAATATCATTCATTACATGCACGATAAGTACTGCTATGAACGGATTCAGATGGCCCTGCATGACGAGGAGATTCTACGCACCTCCGCCTGCGGGATCGCCGGATTATCGGTAGCAGTGGACTCCCTCTCCGCCATCAAATATGCCCGGGTCAAAGCAATCCGTAACGAGCAGGGTTTAGTCACCGATTATGAGATTGAAGGGGATTATCCGAAGTTCGGTAATAACGACCCGGCCGTTGACGAGATTGCGGTGGAATTGGTGAAAAATTTCATGAATAAATTAAGCAAGCATAAGACCTATCGGCATAGCAAACCGACCCTCTCTATCCTGACCATTACTTCCAATGTGGTTTATGGCAAAAAGACCGGTAGCACACCGGATGGGCGGAAAAAGGGCGAACCGTTTGCCCCAGGCGCCAATCCAATGCATAAACGGGATACCAAAGGATGTCTGGCATCGATGGCCTCGGTAGCCAAGCTTCCTTATGACTCCAGTGAGGACGGGATCTCCTATACGTTCTCGATTGTCCCGGGCGCTTTAGGCAAGACCGATGCCGAACGATACACCAATCTCGATAATTTAATGGACGGTTACTTCAGCGCCGGTGGGCATCATATTAATGTCAATGTCTTAAACCGAGAGGTATTGCTCGATGCGATGGATCATCCTGAGAAATATCCGCAATTGACGATCCGGGTTTCCGGTTATGCGGTAAACTTCATTAAGCTCAATCGGGAGCAACAACTGGATGTAATCAACCGGACGTTCCATGAGCGCTTTTAAAGGCGGAGGCAGTTCTGCTAAAGACTGAACTGCCCTCCTTATTCTTTTAAAAATAGCAAGGAGGTGTTCTCATGAAAGGTTATGTACACTCCGTTGAAACCGGTGGTACCGTGGACGGCCCCGGACTGCGCTATGTGGTATTCTTACAAGGTTGCCCTTTGCGTTGTAAATTCTGTCATAACCCCGATACTTGGCAATGCAAGGCCGGAATGGGAACATCGTATACCGCCGAAGAGCTCGTACTCGATATTCTTAAATATAAGAATTTCATTAAAAACGGGGGAGTTACTCTTACCGGGGGCGAACCGCTAATGCAGGCGGAGTTTGCCGCGGAAGTTTTACGACGCTGTACGGCCCAAGGTTTGCATACTGCCATCGATACCGGCGGAGCCATCCCCCTGGAACGGGCCCGCCCGGCGATTGATGCGGCGCAGCTGATCTTGCTGGATATCAAACACATTGATGATGCCAAATGCCGGGCGCTCACCGGACAAGGCAACGAAAATGCCCTGCGATTGCTGGACTATTGCCAGCAGACCGGGAAGGAAGTTTGGATACGCCACGTGGTAGTTCCGGGGCTTACCGATGATTTGCAGGATTTGGAGCGGCTGGCGGGCTGGATTGCTCAATATTCCGTGGTGAAACGGGTTGAAATTCTCCCTTTTCATAAGCTGGGGGAATATAAATGGGAACAACTTGGATTAAATTATGAGTTAAAAAACACCCCCGAGCCAACGGTAGAATCGATTCAGCGGATTCGGGAGCTTTTTACGAAATACAATTTGAATGTTCAATGAGATAGGTTTCAATGTAGGAATAAGTTGTAAATGCATAACATATCAAAGCAGTTCCTGGACGGAAAATCGATGTCAAAGATGCGGATTGGATTGCGGCTCTATTACGACATGGATTACTTCGCGGTCGTTATATTCCGGTTTGAGAAGCTATAGTTCCCGGCGGGGCCTTAGAGGTCAAGTATTTGGATGTCATCAAAGAAATCGCTGAAAAATACGGTGACGGCACCATTCACATTACCATCCGGCAGGGATTCGAGATTCCGGGCATTCCTTTTGAAAAAATGGATGAAGTGAATCAGGTATTGGCTTCACTGATTCGAGGCTTAGAAACCGATCGGGGAGTCCCCATTGAGCATCCGGAGCTGGGGTATCCAGCCGCCGGCACCCGTAATGTTTCTGCTTGCATCGGGAACAGAGTCTGCCCCTTTGCCAACTATAACACCACTGAGCTGGCGCGAAAGATCGAAAGTGCTGTTTTTCCCAATGAATATCATGTAAAAATCGCGGTGACCGGTTGTCCGAATGATTGCATCAAGGCCCATCTTCAGGATTTTGGAGTGATTGGGATTTGCGAACCCCAATATGAACCGGCGCGTTGCATCTCCTGCGAAGCCTGTGTAAAGAATTGTCGGCAACGGGTGACCGGCGCATTGACCCTCCATCATGGCAAGGTGAAACGAGATGAGCGCCGTTGCCTGGGTTGCGGGGAGTGTGTGTTACAGTGTCCGATGAGCGCATGGACCCGGAACCCTCGTAAATTTTACCGTTTGGTGATTATGGGCCGGACCGGCAAAAAAAATCCGCGTCTGGCGCAGACTTTTCTAGAATGGGCTGATGAAACAGTAATTATCAAGGTGATCCAAAACACTTATGATTATATCGACCATTTTATCGATAAATCCCTACCCAAGGAACATGTGGGTTATATCATCGACCGCACCGGTTATCAGGTCTTCAAGGAGTGGGTGTTACGCTCCGTCGAACTGGGGCCCGAGATGAAAGTGGCCGAAAATCTAAATTTCAGCGGGTTCCAATACGAGAAAGACGCCTTTCTGAAATAAGCGAAGGTCTGAAATATTTTAAAAACTGTGATTGGTTCACAGTTTTTAAAACAGGCTATTCTTGAGGCTTAACCATCAATTCAAAGGTTAAGGCCTTTTTGATCAGTCTTTCCTGCCAAAGAGCTTCCCATATTCCGAGGGAGTCATGCCGACGGCGTTTTTAAATACTTGCCCAAAATAACTGGGATTGAAATATCCCACCCGATTACCCACGGTATAAACATTATGTCCTGGCTCGCGCAGCAATTCCTTGGCCTTTTCAATCCGGATCGCGACCAGGTAATCATTGAAATTCTCCCCGGTCTGCTGTTTAAAGAGTTGGCAAAGGTAGCTTTTATTCATATGAAAGCGCTCGGCCACCGAGTTCAGGGAAATGTCGGCGGCGTAGTTTTGCTTGATATAATCGATAATCCGGCGGATCAGCGGGCTGCAGGATTCTTTTCGGACTGTGGCGAGCGCTTCGATCTCCAAGAGGATCGTCCGGAAGATCTGCAATAGCCCGTGATAATGATGGGTTGTCTCAAGATTCTTGAAGTAGGTAAACTTCTTTTTATTGACTTCCTCCGAATCAAGCTTCAATTCATTCAATTTATGAATCAAGTAATAACAGACTTCCGAAAAGAATTTTTTCAAGGTATAAGGGTCAATATATTTGCCGGCCGCGAGCGCCCCTTCCGGGATCGCCGCCACTTGCGCATAGAGAGCGTTAAAATCCAGTTTTTCAATGGCCGGGTTCAGTTTTTTCTGATCAAACTCAACTAAGGAAACACAGTTTGGCAGATCAGCGCTCTTTAGCACTTTGTTGTATTCCCCATAAAAACAGAACCGGCTCAGTTCCAAAAGTCGCTGGAAGTTCGGATGGATATTTTGGAAACCGGCAAAGGGTTCGCCGGCGATCACCCATAGGTTTAAACCATAGTCCTGTTGCAGCTGGGCGATGATTTTCCGGCCGAAATGGTCCGGGGAATTGGAAACCGATTGGAGAATCAGGACGTAACTTTGTTCATCATATAAAAAAGGACAGGCGGCCAAAGCAGATCCAAAGACCGCTTTTAAATCGGTTTCGATCCCGCAATACTCCATCGTGTCAATGTTCCGGTCAAAGAGGAGATAGAAGAGGAGCAGGTTCGATTCATCGAAATCAAGCGCATGGCGTTTTAGGTTTTCCTGAATGGTGGCCGGATCCAGGTGACCGTTGGAGACCAGGTTCTTCAGGAAAATATGGCGCAGATGCTCAAACCGGACTTCGGAAGGTACAGTTTCCTGCCCGGACCGGCCTTCCGAAGCGGCAATTTTTTGCCTGGCCTTTTCCAGGAGATTTAATAATTCCTTATACTCCATCTTCGGTTTTAAGAGATAATCCAACGCGCCCAGCGTCAAGGTTTCCCGGACGTAATCAAAATCATTGTAGCTGCTTAAAATGATCACCTGAATGGCTGGGAATCTTGCTTTGATGATCCGGGTCAGTTCAATGCCGTCCATGACCGGCATCCGGATATCGGTGACCACGATATCCGGATGATTCTCTTCGATCAACCGCAAAGCCTCGCTGCCGTTCGACGCTTCCCCGATAATTCGGAACCCGTATTCCGACCAGTCGGTCATATGAATAAAGCCTTGACGAAGCAGCTTTTCATCATCTACGATAATAATTTTACACATGCCGCCCAATCCTCGCTGAAATATTTCCAATTTCTTAATGTAAATCCAGAATCAGCTCTTGTCCGATTTCGGCAGCATCAACACTACCGATGTGCCGACCCCGACCTCACTCTCGATCGCCAGGCCAAATTGCGAGCCGAAATATAGTTTGAGCCGTTCATCGACATTTTTAAGGCCGATGCCGCTGAACCGGTTGGAGATATGATGTTTGCCGCTGAAAATATTGGCGATGGTCTCCCGGTCCATCCCAATCCCGTCGTCGAGGACTTCGATTTTCAACGCTGAATCGTTTTCCGTACAATAGATATAAATGCGGCCCGGTTTGTTTTTGGGCTCGATCCCATGAAAAACGGCGTTTTCGATAATCGGCTGGAGCAACAATTTGGGAATTTTATACTGGCTCAAGTCTTGCGGAACCTTGAACAACAGTTGGATCTCACAATGTAAGCGGATATTTTGAATGTACATATAGCTACGGATATTGTTCAGCTCATCTTCGAGGCGGATCAACTCGTCGTCCTTCCCGCCGATCGTCTGCTCCAACAGGTTGACCAGAGCGTTAATCGTCGGTTCAATCAATTCGACCTGGCCGGTCCAGACCAGGCATTTGATGGAGTTCAACGTGTTATATAAAAAATGGGGATTGATCTGGGCTTGCAACGCTTGCAACTCCACTTTTCGTTTTTCTTCCTGTTCTTTGACCAGGTTATTGATGGTTTTTTCCAGTTCCCCAACGATATGATCGTACTCCTTGCTTACAATATCCATCTCATCCATGAAGCTGGATTTGGCGGCGGCCGCTTCGCTCCGGTGACGGTTTTTAATCCTGGCGCTCAAGTTGATTAAAGGCATGGCGATTTTCCGGGATATGAATAAAGCCGCGGCCAGAGCCAGCAGGATGCTGCCTAAGGATAATAGCAGAATTTTTAATCCGAGAGCATAGATATCCTTGGAGAAGGCCGTCAAGGGGATGATATTGATGATATACCAGTCGGTGCCGGCGACTTGTTTATAGTTGAAGATGTATTTTCCATGATGGAGCGCAATGATTTGACGATTTTGGGATTTGTTCCGGACCAGTTTCAAAAGTTGTCGGCGTTCGGAGCTGATTTCTCCCACCTTCTCCCGTTTGGCGTGAGAGATAATCCGGCCCCGGGAATCGATGATCATCATTTGATTGCCGTTGTTCAAGGAGTCCTGGTAAATATCGTAGAGGTTGGATTCGGCTATGCTTAACAGCAGGATTCCGTAATGATTTTTGGAGTAGCCGTTTTGCAACGGTTTGATTGCGGTAAAGTATTTGTCGTCATCGCCTTTTAAAAAGCTGGGACGGGTGGACAGCCACAGGATCCGTTCCGGATCTTGCAACATTTGAGGATACCAGCCGTGCCGGGCGATGTTGACGGGTGTAATTCGGCTGATTCCATCGGGGATGGCATAGATATCCCCATTGGCGCCGATCAATATCATTTGATATTTCATCCAACCCAGGGCATAGGAGTAGTTTTGTATTTTGGCCTGAATTTTTTGGCTATTCTTGAGCCGCAGGTAAGGATCGGCCTGCCGTTTATTGAGATCCGTTTCCAAGTCGCTATTCTGATTGCAGACATTGACCACGGCGATGACTTGGTCTAGTAGAAAACCGATATTCTTTGCGACCTGATTGATCGTATTAGAATTTAACAGGCTGATCTGTTGACTGATAATCTGTTCGGAGGCCTTAAATGAAAAAAAACCGATCAAGGTAACCGGGAGGATAATCACTAGCAGGTAAGAAAGAAGAATTTTGCTGAAAATACTTTTTTTATTGAGCAGAAAATGTTTCAGTTTTACGGCTTTCATTCGCTATTCTCCGGACAGTTGTATGCAAAATTTGGACGGGGGTACGGCGGGTGACGGGTGATCCAAATATTTTGAGAGATCAACTTAATTTTTTAAGAATAATGTTATGATTTTGCAACAAATATTTCGAGATAAAAGCCAAATATCCTTTCTTTTCAAATGGATGTTATCCATGTAAAAATATTATTAAGGAGTTTTGCGAAAAACAAGGGAGGTTCGAGAAGCGTGAAAAGAATTTTAATCGGTTTGACCTGTCTCGTCATACTGGTGGGCATGGCGGTCGGATTCAACGCGCCGGCTGAGTCGAAAGGACCGGCGGTTAAGTTGAGTTTCTGGGTTCCGGGCGAAAGTAACAACTGGGTGGAATATTGGAGAGGCGCGGTGAAAGAGTTCGAGGCCGCCAATCCCGATATTCAAGTGGAACTCACGGTGACTCCCTCGAATGGCCAGGACATCGAGACCAAGTTAAACGCCGCCAAATTAAGCGGTACGTACCCGGATGTCTTCGCCGCCTATCTGATGTTTATCGGCAGCCGGGGCGCGCGGAACGAATTTGCCGGATTGGAAGGCTATGTAAAGAAATGGGATGGGAAAAACGATCTGTTTGATAGTGTTTACGAGATGGGAAAATATAAAGGGAAACTGATCGGATTGGGTTTTTGCCCATCGCCGACGATGTTGGTTTACCGGAAGGATTATTTCCAGGAGGCCGGGCTCGACCCGAACAAACCGCCGACGACTTGGGAAGAGTTGGCCAATTACGCGGTGAAGCTCACCAAGAAAGATGAGAACGGCAATGTCATCCGGGCCGGCTTTGATCTCCCGATGGTCGACGCCTTTACCTTCCCGGAACAGTTTATGCGCCAGAACGGCTCCGTGGTCATTGACGAGAAGCGGCAGAAACCACGATTCAATGACCGGGCCGCGGCGGAGGCCATTCAATTCCTGGCCGATCTGTACGCCAAGAAAGTGAGCATTCCGTTTGACTTCCAAAAAGGGGACACTTTCCCCTTCATGAGTAGCAGAGCGGCGATGTCATTTTTGACACCCAATCAGATCGCCAAATTTATGGAGTCCAATCCGGCTCTCAAGGATAAGATGGCGATCGCCCCGGTCCTGAAGCGAAAGGTAAAGAAGGCTTTTGCCGGCTACCGTTTGTTCGTGATCGGCAAGGAAAGCAAACATAAGAATGAGGCATGGAAATTGATTCAATTCTTCATGAGCAAGGAACAGATGAAAAAACGGATGATCGATCTCGCAACGCCGGTGGTCCGTAAGTCAATGACGCAAGACTTCATCAAGCTCGACCCGGCCAACAAAACTGTTTTGGAATATGTTGAGTTCGGTAAAGGAAAAGCAGTCGTGCCATGGATATCCTTGTACATCAAATATGCTGAGCAGGCTTATGAAGTGGCTTTAAACCGGAAGATGACCGCCCAGCAGGCTTTGAACGAAGCCCAAAAAGCCCTGGAAGACGAGTTGAAGAAGTTTAACCTGCAATAAACCGAAATAAATCAGGCTAAAGGCGGCCCAAAGAGCCGCCTTTAGCATACGGACCGCCTTGGCTGTATGGATCGTTTAAAGCCATCAAGGAAATGCTTGGGAAAAGGTGATGAATTTGCGTAGCAAATTGGTTGATAACAGATCCGGATATTTTTTGATACTACCCTTTTATCTCTTTTTTACGGTATTCGTGATCATTCCGATCATCGTCAATATTGGGTTGAGTTTCACCAATTACAACCTGGACCAGATGTCTTTTATCGGCGTCAAAAACTATCTCAATCTCATGACCGACAGGTTCTTCTGGGTTTCGCTCAAGAATACTGCCATTTATACCTTTTTCACCTTGATCTTCACGATGACGCTGGGATTACTGCTGGCAATCGTCTTGAACCGCAAACTGACGGGTTTGAAGTTCTTCCGGACCAGCTTTTATCTGCCGAATGTCACCTCGATGGTGGCGGTGTCCATGGTCTGGCTGTGGCTGTATGAACCATCCCACGGCATCGTCAACCAAGCCTTGGGATGGTTCGGAATCGGGGGCCGCCAATGGCTGTTTGACGTCAATACGGCCCTGGGGAGCATTATTGTGATGAGTATCTGGAAGTATACCGGCTACTATATGGTGGTCTTTCTAGCCGGGTTACAGGGGATCCCGGGCTATCTTTATGAGGCGGTCACGGTGGACGGGGCCAACGGGTTCCAAAAGTTTATCCATATCACCCTGCCGATGTTGACTCCGGTCACTTTTTTTCTCCTGGTTACCGGGATCATCAATAATTTCAATGTTTTCGAGCAAGTCAACGTCATGACTGGCGGCGGACCCATGAATGCGACGACCACGATAGTGCATCAAATTTACAGCCGGGCCTTTTTCGATTTCTTAATGGGTTACGCGGCTTCGTTATCGGTAGTGCTCTTATTGATCGTGCTGGTTTTGACGACACTCAATTTTAAATATAGCAACCAGGGCGCCGATCTGGACATAGGGTGAGGGTGACGGACAATGAATGAACAAAGCTTAAACCGGTTGATCTCCATTATCATGCTGGTTTTATCCCTGATAATTCTGGTTCCTTTTCTAATCATGCTGGTGACTTCATTCAAGACCATGGGTGAAGTTTTAGCCCCGAACTTCACTTTCATTCCCAAGCAATGGGCCTTCTTCAACTATATCGAGGCCATGACCACCGGCAACTGGGGCAGATACTTCTTTAACTCCTTTTTCATCACTGCAGTGGCCGTGGTCGTGAGCCTGATCATCAATTCCGTCGCCGGGTTCGCCTTTGCCAGACTCGAATTCAAAGGGCGGGATCTCCTATTCTTCATCAGCTTGATTGGGCTGATGGTGCCACAGCAAGTCACGATGATTCCGGTTTTTCTGATTCTGAAACATGTACCGCTGGCGGGGGGAAACGATCTGTTCGGCCAAGGAGGCATGGGTTGGGTTGATTCGTATATGGGGCTGATCATTCCTTATATCGCCGGCTCTTTCGGGGTGTTTTTATTCCGCCAGTTTTACCTGAACTTTCCCAAGTCGCTGGATGATGCGGCCCGCATCGACGGCTTAACCAGTTTAAAAACTTATTTATACATTTATCTGCCGCTCAGTAAGCCGGTATTGGCGACTTTAATTGTGCTGAAAACCACTTCCACTTGGAATGAATACACTTGGCCCCTGATCATCACGGTCAGCGATAAGATGAAAACGGTCCAGCTGGCCCTGACTTTGTTCCGGGATGAGACCAACGTCCAGTGGACCTTGATGATGGCGGCCACTACGTTGATCGTGCTACCATTGTTAATCATCTTCCTGACGCTTCAGAAATACTTTGTCGAGGGGATTGTGACCACCGGGATTAAGGGTTAAAAGGAGAGGAAGCCATGAATAAACCGAATATTATCTTTTTCTTTACCGACCAGCAACGTTGGGATACTTGCGGTTGTTACGGCCAACCGCTTCCGGTGACCCCCAACCTTGATCAAATGGCCGGGGACGGCGTTATCTTTATGAATGCTTTTACTTGTCAACCAGTATGCGGGCCGGCCCGATCCTGCCTTCAAACCGGGAAGTATGCCACGGAGACCGGATGCTTTCGGAACGATATCGGATTGCCGCTGGGCGAGAAGACCATTGCTCATCACCTCTCCGAGCAGGGCTATAAGGTTGGGTATATTGGCAAATGGCACCTTGCTTCCAATAATTCGGATTCTTCCGGCGAAGATCGGCCGCAAAATGGCATTGTTTACGATTTCAAGACGAAGCCGGTTCCATTAACTCACCGCGGGGGCTGGAACGATGAATGGATCGCCTCGGATGTGTTGGAGTTTACTTCTCATGCCTATGACGGGCATATGTTTGATAAAGACAACCGGGTCAAAGAGTTTCCTCCCGGCCGTTACCGCGCCGATGTCCAGACCGATTGGGTTCTTGACGTCTTGGAGCGCTGGGGCAAGGAAGATCAGCCCTTCATGCTGTTTCTGTCGTATATTGAACCGCATCATCAAAATGACCACCATCGTTATGAGGGACCGCACGGATCCAAGGAGAAGTTCAAGAACTTCATTCCACCCGGCGATCTTGCCGGCGCCGAAGGAGACTGGCCGGAGAATTATCCTGACTACCTTGGCTGCATTCACAGCCTGGATGATAATTTGAGGCGAATTCGAGAAAAGCTCAATCAGCTCGGGATTGAAGATAATACGGTGATTATTTTTACCAGTGATCACGGTTCGCATTTTCGAACCAGAAACCGTGGCTTGCAAGGGGCTCACTATGATGATTATAAACGTTCCTGCCACGACGGCTGCATCCGGATACCCCTGATCATCCGGGGCCCCGGTTTCGAAGGAGGCAAGGTGATAAAAGATCTAGTAAGCCTGATCGATCTGCCGTCAACCTTACTGGCTTGCGCTGGAATCAGCAAGCCTGAATCTATGCATGGCCGACCCCTCCAAGATCTGGTATCGGGAACGGCAACAGATTGGCCGGAGGAAGTCTTTCTACAGATCAGTGAATCCTGGGTGGCCAGGGCCATCCGTACCAAGCGTTGGAAATACTGCGTTTACGCGCCGGAGAAAAATGCCTGGACTGAAAGTTGCAGCGATGTTTATGTCGATCAATACTTATATGATCTTGAAAATGACCCCTATGAGCAAAATAATCTGATGGGAAACCCTGATTATCAAGTGATCCGGGACAACCTGGCTGAAATCTTGAAGCGCCGGATGGCCGAGGCCGGGGAGAATACGCCGGAGCTGATAAGTGTCATGAAAGGTTGAATCCGATCGGGGAATTGATCAAACACAACCGAATCTATAATTTGCGAGAAGATTACCGGCAGGAACGGCCAGTCCAAGATCCTGTCCTGGAACAAAAACTGGTCGCGGCGTTAATGAATGAACTGGTGCGACACGATGCTCCGGAGGAGCAGTTCATAAGGTTGGGACTTTCAACGGATGTTTTGGGATGAAACCAACTCAAACGGCTCTTGCCGGAGTTCATTTTGGTTATCAACATCTCCGGCGACGACTGCCATCGATCATTTTAAGTTTATCAATAATTGAAAAAACTCGCGATTAAATTCCGCGGGTTTTTCGTTTTTTGGCTTTTAAAAATGCGAAGGGCGGGACGTTAAAAATTTAGGCAGGAAATCTCCTTAATATTATCGAAACACTCTCTTAATCTAAGGATAAACTTCCAAACGGAGGAAAATCCGCCCTGGAAGTTAAAAAATCAGTTGTATCAATTTTTTATATGTTTTACAAATCCCAATATACAAAATTTTTTAAGGAGGAAAGAGATTGAAACAGGCAAAGAGAATTATTTCGTTCCTTATGGTTGCCGTGATGGTGATGGCGTTTTCACTATCCATGACAGTCATGGCGGCCGACAGCTCTACGGACGTCGTGGGAATCGTCGCCGAGGTGCAAAAATACGGCAACCTGACGATGGATATCAAACCGAAAGCCCTTTATGATGCGGGTTATAAGTTAGGGGATATCCTCAAAGTTACAGCGGGGGTCAATGTACTTAAAATACCCTTCTGTACCTCGTATAGCGATGTCGACACCGGAAGCCTGGTAGTCCGCGATGACAGGGCCAATAATTTACTCATTGTCGCCATCAACATGGGTAACTTTTCCACCCAATATAATGTCAAAGTAGGCGATAAGGTAACATTCTCGTTGGCGGAAAAGGAAGGTTATCTTTCGGAGTATCAGCTCCGTCAGTTGAAACGCACCAATGTCCGCTCTGATTATGCAACGGATTCAATATTTGCCAATTTCCGCAGCATTGCAACGACCGGAATTAAACCCGCTGTGTTATACCGGAGCAGCAGCCCGGTAAATAATGAATTGGGCCGCGCGGCCTATGCCAATGCGCTGGCCAAGGCGGTCGGAATCGGGACCGTCCTCAATTTGGCGGATTCCGACGAAGAAATTAAAGGGTATTTCGAATCCAAGGATTTTGCTTCCGACTATTACAAGTCGCTTTATGATGCGGGCAAAGTGAAAGCTTTGAATATGGACGTAAATCTTGCCGGGAAGGACTTCGGGAAGAAATTGGCCGAGGGTCTCCGTTTCTTGAGCAAAAATAACGGACCTTATCTCATCCACTGCACCGAGGGGAAAGACCGGGCCGGTTTTGTCAGCGCCGTCTTGGAGTCCCTGATGGGAGCCAAGCTTGACGAAGTGGTCGCCGATTATATGACGACCTACGAGAACTACTACGGAGTCAAAAAAGAGAGCGAGCAGTATACCTCCATTGCAAACAGCAATATCGTGACTTCACTGACCACAGTGGTTTGCGGCTATCCGAAGGGAACCGACATTTCCAAGGTCAATCTGGCGGCGGCGAGTGAGAAATATCTCAAAAAATGCGGGATGACCTCCAATGAGATTGCCGCGCTGAAGAAAAAGCTTTCAGCGGATTCCGTTTATAAAACGCCAAAAGTCTCAGGCAAGGTCAAAGAGATCGAAAAATACGGTCATGCCTTAACGGAGATTTCGATTGAAGATTTCTACAAGTTAGGCTTTAAAGCCGGCGATATGGTAACAGCGATCTTTGATAACGGTTTTGTGCTTGAGGCGCCATTTCTGGACGGTTACTATGTCGATCCCGGTAAACCCCTGGTCCGCGCCTATCCGGGACAAACCAATATCGCGGTGTGTATCAATTATGGAAAACTGAATGAGATCGCTCACGTCAAAGTGGGTGATCGAGTTACGATTATGCTGACCGGCCGCGCAGGATACCTCACCCAGTACGAGATTCGTAAGTTAAAGCGCACCAATAACCGTGCCGATTATCCTTCCGATGAGGTCTTCGCCAATTTCCGCAATATTACAGTGGGCAAGATTGCGGGAGGCGTGCTTTACCGTAGTTCGAGCCCGATCAATAACGAACTGGGCCGCGCTTCCTATGCGGATCATCTCATGAAGGAAGCAAAAGTAAATACAGTTATCAATCTCGCCGATTCCCCCGAGAATATCAAGACTTATCTTGCGGCTAAGGATTTTGCATCCCCGTACTATGCGGAGCTTTTTAAGAATGATCGGGTATTATGTTTGAATATGGGGCTTGCCTATACCAGCCCGGAGTTTAAGGCGGGTATCATTAAAGCGCTGGTGTTCATGGCGGAGAATCAAGGGCCTTATCTCTTCCATTGCACCGAAGGGAAGGATCGCGCCGGCTTTTTTGCGGCATTGCTTGAATCGTTAATGGGCGCCTCGCAGAATGAGATCGTGGAAGATTATCTGCAAAGTTATATTAATTATTATGGCGTTCAAAAAGGCACCGACAAGTACAGCGTGATTTCGGGCGATGTCCTTGTGATGCTTAAGTTTATCGCGGGAACCGCTGATCTCGATAAAGTGGATCTGGCGACAGCCGCCCAGAAATATCTTCTGTCAGGCGGTATGACGGCGAAACAGATTGAGGCATTAAAAACGAATCTTTCGACGAAACACTGATAACTGGCGAGAAGCAATAGTATGGTTTGAAAGCCGCCGCAACCTAAAGACAAACCCGCCGAGCGGGTTTGTCTTTAGGTTGGCTGGAAAACCACGTTTGTTTTTTTAAGCTCACAACCCCTACACTCCTAATATATTTAGTTGCTATGATATAAAATCATACCGGCAGGTTTAACACACCGGTGTGATTTTATATTAAGTCATCGCACTTGTAACTGGAAAGAGACTCATAGGATCACCTCGGATTTTGGGTCTTGGACCATATAATTGAATCGAAAACAACGGAGCTGGCCATTTTCGTAACGGCTGTCTCAACGATGATTCGTTGGCCACCCTGAGATTTCATGGGATAATCCGGTTCGCGGACGCGGCTCAAGGGCTCATTTATCACACGAATCTTTATTTTAACAAAGATTCGTCTTGACAAATCAGCGTAATCCCATTAATATAAATATATCATAGTAAGTAGATAGGAATTTATAAATTTAGATTGAATGCGATGACGATATGGGGTCTTTTGATCTCATTACCACATCGGGTTCGAATCATTTTAGTTGACCAGAAAACTGGAGACTAAGCGGATGCCTGTGAAAAGCGAGAACCACAGGTATGATGGCTTAGTCTTTTTTATTCGGGGAAACCGATATCTGGAGAATGAAAGGAGAATCATCATGACGACGCAAGCCGCTGCCAAAGAAATCCTTTACACTATCTGCCCGGTGGGGAATGCCAGTTACATCGCAGCGCATCAGGGCTGGCTCGCGGCGGGCCTGGCCGGAATGGGAGTCACCGCCACCCGGCTTCAGACCCTGCCCCAAGAACGCTGGGCCGCTCACTTTACCTATCGGGAACCGGCCCTGTTCCGGGAGGGCGGAAATATCCCTCCCACCTGGGCCAAGACGAATGGCGCCGAACCGGTGTTGCTCGGTTTGACCTTCCTGGACTGGAAGCAGTACATCCTGGTGCGAGTGGATTCGCCCATTCAAGCGGTGGAAGAGTTGCGCGGAAAACGATTGGGTATCCCGGTAAACCCGGGCTATCCGCCGATTGACTTCTGGAAAGCCACTGCGGAGCGGGGCTTCGAAACCGCTCTGGCGGCGCGAGGTGTCACCGGGGCCGAGGTTCGTTTCCTGGAATTAGCCGACGACTACCGCGCCAGGCGGACCAAAACCTGGAGCCGGCCGGGCGAACGGGAGAGTGAGGCCTTGCTCAACGGGGAAGTGGATGCGATCTTTTACACCGGCACCTGGGTCCAGACCTTGCTGGAGACCGGCAAAGTCCGCGCCATCTTCGAAATCAGCGCCAATCCCGAGTTGATCTGGCCGCTCAGCAACGATAACCCGATCATCCTCACGGTAAGCCGGCCGCTGGCCGAGGAGGCGCCGGAGATCGTGGTCGAATACGTTAAGCAGGTATTACGGGCCGCAGAATGGGCCAAAACCAACCGCGGCGCGGTAGAGCGAATCTTCGCCGAGCAGACCTTCGGTACGCCGGCGCAAGTCGCCGCCGCCCGGCCCGCCGACTTTCATCAGAAACTGACACCGGAACTTTCAAAACGGGGCTTTTTGGCGCTTGAAAGCCAGCAGCGGTTTTTATACGACCACGGTTATATCACTCAAACCTTTGCCGTCGAAAAATGGGCGGATGATCGCTTCCTGAAAGAAGCCCGCCAGGCGCTGGACAGCATTCTGGAATCGGCGATCTAGATGCAACGACATTAATCCTTAGTGTATATGATTTGCGAAAATAACGAACGCTTGACCGTTTTTTCGCAAATCCTTTGATTCAAATAATGTCGTTGTATATAGGATATTCGGCGATGGATTCATGAGGAGGGGATGTCATGACTACGAAAGGAAAGCCGGGACCGCGCGAAATTCTTTATAGCATTTGTCCGGTGGGGAATGCCAGTTATATTGCAGCCAGCAAGGGTTGGCTGGTTGAAGGCCTGGCGGCGGCCGGGGCGGCAGCAGTAAAATTGCAGACGCTGCCGCAAGACCGTTGGAAAGTTCATTTTACTTATGAAGATCCGGCTTTGTTCCGGGAGGGCGGCAACATCCCGCCCATCTGGGCCAAATCGCGCGGCGCAGAACCGGTGCTGCTGGGATGGACCTTTTTGACCTGGAAGCAGTCCATTCTGGTCCGGGCGGACTCACCGCTGCAATCGGTGGAGCAATTGCGCCATAAAAGGCTGGGCGTGACCCGCAGCGCCAATGCATTGATTGACTTCTGGAAAGCCACCATTGAGCGGGGGTTTGAGACCGCTTTAATGGCCCGGGGCTTAATCCCCGCCGAGGTGGACTTCATCGAAATCCTGGTCGAACAAGGCAGGGGTCATCGCGAAACCTTTGCCCTGGAGGCATTGAAAAGCGGCCGGGTGGACGCGGTTTATTACGGTGGCACTTGGGTGCAGTCGTTGCTGGACAGCGGCAGAGTCCGGTCTGTTTTTGAGTTCAGCGCCGATCCTTCCCTCATCTGGCCGATCAGCAACGAGAATCCCATCGTCCTCACGGTCAGCCGGAAATTGGCCGAGGAAGCGCCGGAGGTGGTGGTCGCCTACCTCAAACAGATCGTCAAGGCGGCGGAATGGGCTAGGACCAACCGGGCCGAGGTGGAGACCATCTTTGCTGAACAAACTTCCGGAACCCCCGCCCAAGTGGCGGCGGCGCGTCCAGCCGACTTTCACTTGCATTTGGCGCCGCAGACATCCGGGCAGGGACTGCTGGCTTTAGAGAGCCAGAAACGCTTCTTGCTGGATCATGGGTATATTGAGCGCGATTTCGCCCTCGAAAAATGGCTGGACTCCAGCTTCCTGAATACTGCTATCGATGAGCTGCAGCGTGCTCAGACAACTGCGGTCTGAACCCGGCTCGATCCTCAACATTGGAAAGGAGAATTTACATCATGAAAGAGTTGAAAACGGTGTTATTCCAGAGGTTGCTTTTTTTCGCAGCGGTTCTGTTGTTTATTTCGGCCGCCGGCTTGAGTTACGGTGAGGAAAAGCTGGCCGTCTTCAAGGCGGGTGCCCAGGACTGGCAATATGTGGCCAGGGAGAAAGGCTGGCTCGATCAAGCCTTTGCCAAAATCGGCACCAAATTCGAGATCACCGAGTATGGCGTGGGCAACGAAGGGATTCTCTTCGAACGCGGCGATCTGCATATCGCGCAACGGATGTTATACCCCGCCATCCTCGCCAAGAGCGCCGGATTTGACATCGTGGTGGTGCAGGCCTCGAAACATCCGGAACCCAAGATTGCCAGCATTGTCGTTCCGGCGGATTCGCCGATCAAGACTTTTGATGATCTCAAAGGGAAGAAGGTGGCCGCCTGGCGATTGGGCTGCCCCTACATGGTGCTCTTCGAACAGCTTGAGCAGCACAATTGGGATCTCTCCGATATCAAGTTTGTGAATATTCCGGCTACCGAATATAAGACGGTACTGCTCTCCAAAGAAGTGGATGCCATCGCCGTCCATCCGCATATTGAGGCCGCTCCGCTGATTCTGCAGGGCCTGGCCCGAGAGATCGCTTATCCGGCCAAGGATTCTAATTATGTGAACGGAGGCGGGATCACCGTCGCTTTCACCCTGCGCTCAGTCGCTGAGAAATACCCGGATGTGCTCAAACTCTACATCAAAATTCAGGACCAGACCCGCAAATGGATCCTGAAGAATCAGGACGAAGCCGCGCGGATCGTCGAGAAGAACCGCCGCGTCCCGGCGGCCATCTCCAAATTTGCCTGGGAACGTTCCAGTGCCACTTGGGGCAATGAGCTATCCTATCAAAAGTTGGTGACTGAGAGCGAACGGACTCAGGATTGGCTCATCAAACATCAAGATATTCCTGCCAATAAACGGGTGGATCTCAAGGAATTGTTCGCCAAGAAATATTTCAAGTGATGGCGGTGCGGAGCCGGCGGAGTCATGAATGGAGGTCAATTCCATATGAGTATGGAGATCAATCAGAAACAATCGTTTCTACAGGGATATTTGGCTAAGTTTCCGGAGTTTCCCCGGCTGAGGGAATGGGCGACGCGTTCTGCGTCGTTCATCATTCCGGTGCTGCTGATCGTCACGTGGCAAATCTGCTCGTGGATCGGACTGTTTCATCCCGCGGCCTTGCCGTCGCCCGCCAGGGTGTGGAGCGCATTGCTCGGTTTGCTGGCCGACGGCACGCTCCTGAGCGACCTCGACACCTCGGCGTTGCGGGTGTTGAACGGGTTTCTATGGGGCGTGCTCATCGGGCTGGCGATCGGCATCTTGAGCGGCCTATCCCGCTTCGTGGAGCGATTGGTCAGTCCGGTGGTTGACGCGTTTCGTCAGATACCGGTCTTCGCCTGGATCCCACTGATCATTCTATGGTTCGGCATTGGTGAACTGTCCAAAGGAGTGATCATCGCCAAGTCGGTCTTTGTGCCGGTCTTCGTCAACACTTTGCAAGGCATCCGCGGCGTGCCCCAGGAGTATGTGGAAGTGGCCCGCGTCCTGGAGTTGAACCGCTGGAAATTTCTGCATAAAGTAGTCATCCCCTCGGCCTTGCCCTCGATCTTCACCGGGATCCGCCTGGGCGCCGGGTTCGCCTGGATGGCGGTGGTCGCCGCGGAGATGCTGGGCGGCCTGAGCGGCATCGGTTATGCGCTGATGCGTTCGAAAGAGTTCTTTCAAACCGACGGGCTGATTGCCCTGATGGCGGTCATCGGACTCGTCGGCCTGGTGGTGGACCGTTCGCTGAAATGGCTGGAGACATCCACGTTGCGGTGGCGCAAGGGCTTTGCGGGGAATGGGAAATAAATCGATGAGCTTGCCCCGTCCCCAATCGGCGGGAACATCAATGAAAAAAGAGGTCGTTTACAAATGGTTCAGCTGGATAATTCGGCGATGGTTTCCATCGAAAATGTCTCCAAGACTTTTCATTCCCGCACCAAAGATGTTCTGGCGTTGCAAAAGGTCTCGCTGAACGTCCGGAAAGGCGAATTCCTGGCGATTCTGGGTCCCAGCGGCTGCGGCAAGACCACTCTGTTGCGGATGATCGCCGGTTTGGAGACGGACTATGAGGGAAATATTACGGTAGAGGGAGAACGGATCGTCGGTCCCAGTCTGGGACGAGGGATGGCTTTTCAAGAACACCGGCTGCTGCCATGGCTCACGATAAAAGAAAATGTCGCCCTGGGGCTGGAGGGCAGCGAAGCCGGTATTGCAGGTAAGGTCCAACGTTATCTGGAGAAGGTTGGCTTGGAAGGCTTCGGCCATGTTTACCCCAGCCAGCTTTCGGGGGGAATGGCCCAACGGGCGGCCATCGCCCGGGCACTGGTGAACCAGCCGAAAGTTCTGTTGCTGGATGAGCCGTTCGGCGCTTTGGACGCCATTACCCGGGTCCGCATGCAAGCGGAGATCGAGCGGATTTGGCTGGCCGAAAGAACGACGATGATTTTGATCACCCATGATATCGACGAAGCGGTGTATCTCGGGGACCGGGTGGCGGTCATGACCGGACGGCCCGGCGAGATCAAGGCGCTTTTCAATATCGCGCTGGAACGGCCGCGGGATCGGAATACCGCGGACTATGTATCCATCCGGAAGCAGGTACATAATGCGCTTGAGGAGAGCATGGGCACGTTTTCAATATAAAACCGTTCATAAGAAATGCTCGGAAAAACCAAAGGAAGCTGAAAAGCAAGTGGGGTTTTAAACATGGAATCTTCGGAAATTGTCAATGTCACCCGGTTGATTCCGGGTATTCTTTTACCTTGGCTGCATCAGACGGAACGTCAGGTCCTTGATGAAATCGCCCGCAATCAGGCCGGGGGTAGTTTTGTCCGGCTTTCGGACGGCATGACCCACTATGAGGATTCGGGCGCACCGGATGATCCGCCGGTCATCCTGGTTCATGGTTATTCGGTGCCCTATTATATGTGGGATCGGGTAGTGACGCCGTTGAATCGGGGCGGCTTCCGGGTGATCCGCTACGACCTTTATGGCCGCGGGTTTTCGGACCGTCCGAAACTCCGTTATGATCGCGCCTTGTTTCTACGGCAGCTCCGGGAATTGCTTGCGGAGCTTTCGCTCAAGCCTCCGGTTCATCTGGTGGGAACCTCGATGGGAGGAGCGATCGTGGCCGCTTTCGCGGCCGACTTTCCGGAACTGGTGGCGAAGATAGTACTGCTCGACCCCCTATGGGAGCCGCTTCCCATCGGCCCGCTCGCCATTCCGGGGATCGGCGAATGCGTCGCCGCCGGTTTTTATGTGCCGGCTACTCCCAAAAAGCAGTATCAGGATTTTTACCGGCCCGAACTATTTTTCCCCGAATGGGAGCTTAAGTTCAGAGAGCAGATGCGGTATAAAGGCTTCAGCCACGCTTTGTTATCCACCGCCCGCCACTTTCTCAGCCGCGACCCGAAAGCTGATTTTCAAAAAATGGCGAGCCATCACCAGCGGGTGTTGCAGATCTGGGGCAGCGAAGACCGCACCCTGCGTAAAGAAGGCGCCCATAAGCTCCAAGCACTTTTGGGATCGGAATTAAGTTGGATTGAAGCCGCCGGACACCTGCCCCATTATGAAAAACCGGAGATCGTCAATCAAGCGCTGCTGCGATTCCTCACGGATTCGGATCCTATCGGAAAGGCTCGACATCGCTCCCTGAGCTCAAGGTCGAATTTCTTTTCATCCAACGTACGGAAGGGAAAACACCTCAGTCCGTGATTTCCAAATCAAAGCCCAATATGAAACCCAAGTACACGGGGGAATGGCATTGATTCAGTTGCAAGACATCCGAAAAACTTTTGCCACCAAGGACAGCCGGTTGGAAGCGTTGCGCGGCGTAAGCTTACATATTGACAACGGCGAGAGCTTTGGCATCATCGGTTACAGCGGAGCCGGCAACCGTAAATTGAAACTGGCGCCAAGTCCGAGGCGGGGGATCCGGCACTGCTCGTAAGCGCCTAAAGTATTGACAATAACCACGTTGTTATTGACGGACCAAGAAAAACTGCAAGCCATCAAAGCTGAATTTGCAACGAGTAAGTCGATCGGAGAGAACCGGCAAAACCGTAGTCAGTGTTTCGGGTGATTTTTGGAAGAGAATCACTTCTTTCAGTAACTCAATAAGCATGTTCAGTAACTGAATGAACATCTTCAGTAACTAAATGAGCGTGTTCAGTAACTGAATGGACATCTTCAGTAACTAAATGAACATCTTCAGTAACTAAATGAACATCTTCAGTAACTAAATGAGCGTGTTCAGTAACTAAATGAACGTGTTCAGTAACTAAATGAACGTGTTCAGTAACTGAATGGACATCTTCAGTAACTAAATGAACATGTTCAGTAACTGAATGAACATGTTCGGTAACTGAATGAACATCTTTAGTAACTGAATAAGCATCTTCAGTAACTGAATGAACATCTTCAGTTACTGAAGAACTATGTTCAGAAACCGCCCGCATGGCGAATTCGAAGCGTTTACGTCAAGCCTTCCGCAATCCCTGCGATTTTTGTGGCAGAATCTGTCCGGTGGGGGAAGACCGTGAATTTTTTCAAAGTACCAACCCCCGAAAATACCTTGACGAGCGGGAGATTTTGGCCAAAAATCCCCATAAGGAGGAATACCGGGACTGGTTGCACATTCGTAAATACGGAGGATATCCTTTGGCAGAGGAGCAAGGGGAAGAGTGAGAGCCGGCAGAGGTGGCTCTATCGGATAAATTTTTTATGATTTTTAAAAGGGAGTGTCGCAAAACTACCAAAGAGGTAATAAACGACACTTCCTTTTTAATGAAAAGTCACAAAACCAGCAAATGAAGTAAACCAAAAATTACCTTATCTCAGTAAGAGTTAATTTTAGGCATACTCAAATAAGCCTTGAATATTAGACTTTTTCGTGCAAGGAATTAAGCTGTTTTCAATTGATGAAGCGGGTGCCCAAGTCGTTCACCCTGGATTTTGGCATGCAATTTATTCACATTGTAGCCGAGACAGAGCAGGATAAACTCATTTTTTACGTTCACTTTTCCTCGGGTTAAGAATCGATTGAAATTGTAGTCATCTTTCAGAACTCCGAAAGCTCCTTCAACTTGGATCGAACGGTTGAC
>NZ_SLUN01000051.1 GCF_004340685.1 Hydrogenispora ethanolica
GCAATTGTTGGTGATGAACCTCGAAAAGAGGCTCCGGCTTCTTTGGTTCATTTTTTTCAAGGTCCGTTTTGGGCTTGCTCATGGAACTTGGGGGGGTCGCTGAATCGGCTTTTTGAGGGCGTTTTCCCCTGTTCAGCGAACCCTAAGTACGAACCAAGGGTTCCCGGTACAACCCGCTGGCGATCAATTCTTGGGTGCCCGGTTTAAAACTCGCAATTTCGGGGAGATGAAACTCGGGTTCATCCGGCTGGTATTTCCGGTAATATTCTTGGACTGCCTCGAAGAAAGCGCGATCTCCGCCTGCAACATGATGATACTTAATGATACCGAGATATCCGGATGGAGTAAGAAGCTCATAGGTCCTTTGAAACCGGGTTTGGGGATCGACCAGTGAAAAGCCGTGAACGAAACGACCAAATCAAATTTTGCAATGGGCGGTTCCCAATCTTCGAACTTTGACTCAATCACTTCCGCTTGGCAGTCTTTTAGATTCCGCTTCAATATTGCCGCCATTGCGGGGCCGGGTTCAAGCGCAACCACCTGAAGCCCCCGTCTGACAAGCTCAACTGTGGCAATACCGGTACCCGCCCCAATTTCTAAAACCCGGGCATGGTTCGGGAGATTGGTCAGCTTTACCAAATCAGCGAACAAGCTTTCCGGATAACGAGGGCGGATTTCATGATAAAGCTCCGCGACTTCATTAAAGGTTAAAGCGGCCTCCGCCACCTGGCTTGACTCCTTTTCATTGTTTTGCAAGATGAAGGATCCTTTCGATGATTCTTTTTGGTTCCCTTCATTTTCATGATCAGTTACAGCATAAATCGCAATGAGTAACGGTCAATGACATCTTTTTGGCAACCGCTTTGAGGATAAGGGATCCGTTTGAACGGCCCAATGAGATCGTTTTGTGGATAAAAAAGATCTTTCAGTCGCTCAACAAGCTCTTTTTCGGAATAATGAGCTCTTTCTGTGACTCAATGAGCTCTTTCAGTCGCCCAAAGAGCTCATTTTTTGAATAATTGATCTTGAATGAAAAATTAACAATTCTTCATGGGATCCATCGTATTCCCCTGTTCCCCTTAGCTTTTCAAAGCGGGACCATTGATTCCGCTAAAATATTGGCCCAGATGGCCTCGGCATCTCACGTTTATAATCGTTGGACTGCGGCCTTTCCTCTTATATATTTTTGCCGTTTCATATACCAGAAATAATACGGCACCTCCACCAGCAGCATCACGCTCCAGCCGATGGCGCAGGCATAGGCCGCTCCGGCGATCCCCCATTGCGGAGTCAATAAATAAACGAAGATCACTCGCAGTCCGGTCTGGATTGCGGTTCCCAGCAAGGTAACGCTCATATTGCCCATGCCGCGGAAAAAGCCCTGAATGCCATTGGTGAAGGACGGAAATAGATAAAAAACCGCCATCAGGCTGAGATAGTCGGTGCCCAATTCGATGATCCGCTGATTTCCCGCAGTGACAAACAACCCCATCAGCGGCGTTTTCAAAGTAGCAACCACGGAACAGATCAGGACCCAGTATCCGAATTCCACCAGCAGGCCCCGCCGGAAGCCTTGGACGATCCGCTCTTGTTGCTTCGCCCCGTTATTTTGCGCTACAAAAGTGGTAATGCCCTGGGCAATGCTCTGTTGCGGGGTGAAGGCGTAATCATCCACGCGGTTGACTGCGTTAAAGGCGGCGATCATATCGACACCCATGGGATTGATGGCTCCCTGAATCAACAGCTTGCCAACGGGCTGACAGGATTGTTGCAGCGCGGTGATACTGCCGTATTGCAGAGTTTTCCGTAACAATGGACGATCAATCCGCAACTCATCCTTTTTCAGCTGCAATAAGGGTATGTTTCGGTAAACGTAAACAATGCACAGGAGCGCCGAGGTGGCTTCGGCGATCACCGTCGTGGTCGCCGAACAGACAATGCCGAAACCCAAACCGCCGATAAAAATCAGATCCAAAACCGCATTGAGCACAGCGGAAAACGCCAGAAATTTCAAAGGCGTTTTCGAATCGCCGACACTTTTCAGCGCCGCCGCGACGGCGTTATAGAAGTAGGTAAACGGCGTGCCCAAGAAGGTAATCCGCAAATACACGGTCGCCTGATCCAAGATCTCGTCCGGCACGCTCAAAGCCTGCAACAGCGGTTTGGCCGCCACAATCCCCAGGGCGGCCACCACCACGGAAAAGAAAAAGCCAAAGACGGTAGTCGTCGCGATCTCTTTCTTCAACATGGCCTCATTTTTGGCGCCAAAGAATTCGCTCATGAGCACCCCGGCGCCGATGCAAACGCCGGAAATGCCGAGAATCACGATATTCATCACCGGGGTGGCCGTGCCGACCGCCGCCAAGGCGTTCTTGCCGATGAACCGGCCGACGATGATCGAATCGACCGCGTTGTAGGTGAGCTGAAACAAATTGCCTAGAATCAAAGGAATTGCATAAACCAGCAAATGTTGAAGAATATTCCCTTCGGTCATGCGAACTGTGGCCATCGTGATGTTCCTTTGTATCGGGTTTGAAAACGAACCTTTTCATGAAGATACCTATCTGTTTTGCATCCCCGAGCCGTTGTGGATTGTATTCAAAGAATTGACATTCGGCTGCAACTTTGCATCAAGACTGAACCCGCCTACCGGCTTCTGTTGCATAGCGTTCATCCGCTCGAGTCCCTGTCAAAGACCAAGATTATAAATCCGGTTGGCGTTGTCAAAAAACACTTTGTCATGATGCTTCGCCGGAATGAGATGCGCGACAAACTCAATATAATTGGCGATATTCGCCAGCGGCCAATCCGTGCCGTACATCAGGCGGTCATAGTTATCCAGGTATTCGAGCCAGGTTTTTAAGAAGTCAATATAGCCGTGCTTTTTTGCGAAAAAATCCGGCATGCTGTCGATCCGGCCTTCCAAGATTCCCGAAAGGTCGGCGGCCACGTTTTCATTCTTCTCCATTACCGCGACGGCGTCCACCAGCCAGGGATTGCCGATATGGCACATCACGAACTGAACCTGCGGATAGCGCACCGCGGCCTCGTCCAAGACCAGGGGATGGCTGTATTTCAACAGGGCATTGCTGGTGGCTGTCATCCCGGTATGGACGGCCACCGGTTTTTGATACTCCATTGCCAGCTGATAAAACGGGTCGACCACCGCATCGTAAATAAAAAAATTATTGTAGCCGGGATATAGCTTAATGCCCACACAATTCTCTCGTTGCAGATGTTTTTCCACCAAATCGGCCTGCCGCACTATCTCTTCCGCTTGAAAACAAGTGCTGTCCAGCCCGACGCAATAGCTGAGATCGTCAGGGTAATTGTGCTCGCTCAACTGCAGACTACGGTTGCCCATGACCACGCCATGAACGATGTCATGGGCGGCATATTCTTTTTTCAAATGGATAACGGTATTTTGATGGCCCGCCGATTCCGCGATCTGGTCAAAGTAAGGCTCCTGGCAGAAGTGGATGTGCGCATCGATAATCTTCATGAGGCATTCGTCCTTCCTCGGCTACTTTCTTAAATGTCTATTATTTCCGGCCTGCGTTATCCGCAGCCTGTTTTTTGGCGAGTCACACTTTATTCTTTATCATACCATCAGAAGCGTGATTAAACAGCAACATCTTTGCGATATCGGATGAAATCCGATTGCCAATTCCATATCATGATCTTTGGCAGAAAAAAGGCTTTCTATTTCCGATAATCCGCCGGGGTATCACGGACCGGAAAACAGCGAATTTATATAAGTTGAAATAAATTTTTTGAATAAGCTTTTCTATCCGTAAAGCATGGCTGGAAAAGGACAAACCGCGGTATTTATTTCAACTTATGAATCAAGGAAATACGTTGCAATGATTTTGAAGGTACCAAAACTTATTGCAACATATTTAGCGCCTCTTTTTTCCTCTATTTTCCGCTTGCCCGCGATTTTCAGCGACTCTGAAGGCGACAATTTCACGTATCAACTCATAAGGCAGCGGTTTGCCGATGGGAAACTGTACCGCCCCTTTGGAGTTTTTATACTCCGACAACCTGTCCTTGAATGCGGCGATGCCGCTCGTACCCGGATAAAATCCGATATGATTTTTATGAGCCGCAAAATGCACCAGATTTCCGTGAAAAACAAAAGTCGGCATCTGCCAGCTGATCTTCTCTGCCGCATCCGGCGCCGCCTCGTGGATGACTTTCCGCAACGAAGCGAGGCTTTCCCGGACTTCGGAAGGAAACTGCCGAATGTATTCGTCAATGGTCGTTACGGGAAAATCGTTTTCTGCCATGGTTTCTCCTCCCCATGCCTTTTCGGGCACTCTTTTTGAGCCCTGGATTTTTTCGCTTTCGGTTTAAGCATGCCCCATACGGGCGTTTTTTTCACATCGTTCGCCGATCTCTTCTAACTTCATCTTTATTGTACAGGATTTCATCCTGCTTTGCAGAACATTATTGGGGATTGTCAAATCGAACTATATGCAACGACATTATTTGAATCCCATGATTTGCGAAAAACGGTGAAGTGTTCGTTATTTTCGCAAATCATATACACTAAGGATTCATGTCGTTGCATATAGAACGGCGGTCGCTCACATCCGAAACTGAGCGATGAGTTGACCCGATGAGCGGCGGCAATCCATATCATCCAAACGATAGCGTCTTGTCTACCGTTCAGTTCCAACCGATAACACCGCTAGAATCAAAAAATTTTCAATCTCGCCTGAACACGGTAGGGTTCAGCATTCTCCGAAACAGCTGAGGTGATTGATTTGCCGGAAATGGAGACCTACAGGCTCGTCATTCGCAGATTTAAAGCGGATGACTGGCAAGATTTACATGAATATCTTTCCCAGGAAGCGGTGGTTCGCTTTGAGCCCTATCCGGCTTATAACGAAGCGGCTTGTAAACAAGAAGCCTTCAAGCGTTCGCAAAGCGACTCCTTTTGGGCGGTTTGCCTGAAAGGGCAACCTAAATTAATTGGCAATCTCTATTTCCAACGTCAAGAGCCCCCGGAATTTCGCACCTGGGAGCTGGGCTACGTTTTTAATCCGCAATATTACGGGAAAGGATATGCGACCGAAAGTTGCCGCAGAATTTTGGATTACGGCTTTCAGGAGTTGCAGGCGTACCGGATCATTGCGATGTGCAACCCCGAAAACGTTGCATCATGGCAGCTATTAGAACGTTTGGGCATGCGCAGGGAAGGACATCTGCGCAAAAATATCTTTTTTAAATATGACCCCAATGGCCAACCGATTTGGAACGATACCTATGAGTATGCGCTGCTCTCCGAGGAATGGGCCCATCATTCAAGGGACTGATCCCGGTCATTTTCATCATTATTTACCAAGACCCCCGGCTCTCCAACCGGGGGTCTTTTGATGCACTATTTTCCTTGAAAAAACGAATTATTCTAAATTTGCACAAGCGCCGCGCCTCAGCCCAACTGCCGGACAGAGGCGCAAATCGCCTCGGCCAGCTGGTCCAAGGCCGGTTCCTGCTCCGGTTTCATGGCGGAGTTGATCTCGAAAGGCGGAGCGATGATCTCCATGTTCTTCATGCCTTCCACCAGCCCCCGCAGCGCCTTGACCACCACCCCCGGAGCCCAGGTATAATTGCCGACCAGCGCCACTTGGCGGTTTTGCAACTGCAGACCGGCCATATCCCGGAGCAGCGCTTCCATGACAAAATACAAGCCCATGTTATAGGTGGGGGCGCCGAAGACGAGGTGGCTGTATTTCCAGGCGTCCGCGATAATGTAAGACGGATGGGTCTTGGATACGTCGTACATCCGCAGGTCGGAAAGGCCTTTCTGGGACAGCTTGGCGGCCAGCACATTCATGGCATTTTCGGTATTGCCGTACATCGAGGCATAGATGAGCACGACGCCGTTTTTCTCCGGCAAATATTTGCTCCAATGATCGTACTTGTCCAGGATATAGGAGAGATTCGAACGCCAAACCGGCCCGTGCAGCGGGCAGATCATCCGGATCTCCACCCCGCTCAACTTTTGCAGCGCCGTCTGGACCTGCATGCCGTATTTGCCCACAATGTTGGCGTAATAACGCCGGGCCTCCTCCAAATAGACGGCTTCAAAGTCGGCCTGGTCGCTGAATAAGTTGCCGGATAAGGCGCCGAAGGTACCGAAGGCATCCGCCGAAAACAGAATCCGCTCGCTTTGCTCGTAAGTGAGCATGACTTCCGGCCAATGAACCATGGGCGCGAAAAAGAATTTCAGAGTATGCCGGCCCAGGCTGAGCTCATCGCCTTCCTGGACGGCGTAAAAGTTCTTTTGGAGCGGGGCCTGGTAAAACTGTCCGATGAATTGAAAGGTCTTTTTGTTGCCGACGATCTTGACTTCGGGGTAGCGCCGGACCAGTTCTTCGATGTTGGCGCAGTGATCCGGTTCCATATGGTTGATGACCAGGTAATCAAGCTGCCGGCCATTCAGGACATGCGTGATATTCTCCAGAAACAGCGCGCTGATGGCGGAATCCACCGTGTCCATGAGCGCGGTCTTTTCATCCATGATCAAATAAGAATTGTAAGCAACTCCATGGGGCAGGGGAAACATATTTTCGAACCGTTCCAGCCGGCGGTCATTGCCGCCCACCCAAAAAATCTGCGGGGTGACTTCTTGTACACAATGCATGGTCCATCCTCCTTGGCGCCTCGAATTATGCGGTGGAGACGATAACTTCTTGATTTTAATAGATTATTATAGCATAAGAATGGCTTTTTTCCAACCTGGTTCGACATGCGGCCAGAGAATGGGAACGAGTGAAAGTAGCTCTTGAACCGCGATTGGGTAGACCCCCACCCTTCGCCAGTTTCCGCTCATCTCCCGGGGCAGTTCCCCTCAAAGTTCGGGATACATGGCAATTGCTGTTTTTGATTAAGGGTCCCAGTGATGAAGGAATCTCCGGCCGGTAGATAGCGGTCTGCCCCACTCCGGCAGCAAAGGCCGATCACCACAGTTTCCGGTTCGCAAGCAAGTGATCAGGCGTTGATAAAAATCATTTCTTCACAATACGCTGTGTAAGGTCTTAATCGCTCATAGTTTCTTGAAAAGCTGAGCCGCGGATCGAGTTGTTTTATCAATGTATCGGTAGACTTTTCATTCATTTTCCGGCATAGGATCCTCGTGTCGATTCCCAGGATTTTGCACGCTTCCAAGGTGGGACAAAAATTTTGGGAATGAAAAACAATTTCTCGATCGGATTTTTTTATTATCGGCGCTTGTTCCTCGGAAATTCCAAACTTCGCCAACAAAAGCTGGTAGCCGGAATTCAATATATCTTGCCGGTCGATGAATTGAAAATCGTTGCGATTCTCATGAAACCATTTCACTCGCTTCTGCGTTGATTCCGCGTTCAAGCGGCAGAGTTTGTCATCATCAGCACCTCGTAATTTTTTAAGCTCCGCTCGGACATCCGCGCGGTATAAAATGGAGCATTCATCGTTCAGGACACCGGCTTCGGTTTTTATTTCGGCTTGCGCCTTTTCAAACAATTCCCGGCAATGTAGAGCGATCCTCTTCCTTCCCTGGGCCATTGCTTCCTTTATCGAATATCCGTAAGCAATATGCGATATTTTTGACCAAACTATCGCGGTAGCGCACATCGGGCACGGCTCATGCGTCGCGATCATGATGCATCCCGTCAGATCCCTCCCCAATCTTTGAGACGCGGCTTTGATCGCGTTCATTTCCGCGTGCGACGTGGGGTCGCTTTGATCATTCTCTGTATCATGGGCAGTTGATACAACTTGGCCATCCTTGATGATAACGGCGCCAAAACCATGATTCCCTTCGCGCAAACTAATCCTTGCCTCGTCGAGAGCCATTCTCATATAGCGATTCAGTTCCATTCCAATTCCTCCGGGAAAAAGCTAAATATCATTATAGAATATCACATCTTTTTCCAAAAATCATCGATTAATCGCGCCATCCTTAGCCAAATTATGAATCAGACCGGTCCAAAATAAGATGCAGGTCGAGGTTTGAAAGCCTGACGTTCCCCCGGCATCAAGGGAACTGCTAAAATATAGGATATAGGAATTCGTGAATCGAGCTCTTTTTTAAAACAACAGGCACTCTTCTGAAGCTCAAAAAACAATTGGGTTACAGCCGAAAAACAGCACCTTTTGCTTTGATCACAACATGCCTATTAGGCCGGGCTTACCATCGTCGGCATACATTTACCGCGCCCGATCTGGAATATGCGATCAATCGTCTGCTGCACAATGCCGAAGATTTCGAATTTGCTGTATGGTATCGGCATTTATCGCTCACGAAATCGGAAGCAGTGGCGACGCTTTCCCAGCAATATCCGGAAAGGATTATGCAATTTGAGGAAATTGAACAAAACAGGCATTGGCGATGGCCAATGCCTTTACTAAAGGTATTATGAATCAGCTCCCGGCGCTGTTCTAAATCGGGCGGGGCTGCGTATCTTCAACCTGTGCCGTAAAAACCGGTTTTGGTCTTAACCCAATCTCAATTCCAGGCCCGGTTTTTACTCTCGTTTTTCCTGAAAAACCAGGCAGTAAAGCCCCACCAGGCTAAAAATATGAAAGGGCCCACCAACCGGAGAAATGTGAGATTGAATGCTTCCGATATGCCCAAGTTCCTTATGACGTCGCCGAATCCGACGCTTATCCCGGAGAATGCCAAAATATAGCCATAGCGAAACCATTTTCGGACCGGTAAAAATACGGATCGAATATCGCGATGATAGAGAGTTCCGCTTCGCTTTCCAAAACGTTTTGAGAATTGGGCGTAATATGAAGCATAGAGAAGTCTCTCAGGTGGAACGGCCAACGCTGATTTGCTCTTCACCGCTTTACTTTTGAGTCGCTTTGGTTCAAACACGCCTATTCCCGCTCTCTCCCGCCTCTCCTGTTGCCCCTCTCCCGAAGGAAATTTCTTGTCGGGATCGAAATGTAATTTTTTGATCATATAAAGCCGCGACGCACCCGTTTATTTTTCTCCTCTGAAAGAAAAGGAATTTGGCCCGAAGCGCCCACATATCCGACATAACGGTGCATCCAATGTCGGATAGGGCCGGCAAATTTCTGCTATGCTATTCATCGAAGGAGGTGAGCGCTCATGGGATTGTTGGAAGGAATGAATGACGCCCTGCGTTATATCGAAGAAAACCTGGCCGGGGAGATCGACTTCAACGAGGTGGCCCGGCGCGCTTATTGTTCGGAATATCATTTTACACGAATGTTTTCATTCCTGGCAGGCATTACACTATCGGAGTATATCCGGCGCCGCCGCCTTACCCTCGCTGCATTCGAGCTTCAATGCAGTGATGTAAAGGTCATCGATGTGGCGGTCCAATATGGGTATAGCTCGCCCGACTCGTTTACCAGAGCTTTTCAAAGCATGCACGGCATCACGCCGTCCGAGGCCAGGAAAAACGGCCAGACCCTGAAGGCCTATCCCCGAATGACCTTTCAATTATCCATTCAAGGAGGCGATGAGATGAATTACCGAATCGTAGAAAAAGAGGCATTCCGCATCGTGGGCATCATGAGGCGGGTCCCCATCATCTTTCGCGGCGTGAATCCGGTGATTGCCGCCATGTGGAAGAACCTGACCGGCGACACCATCAATCAACTGAAGAAACTCTCCAATGTCGAACCTGTGGGACTGCTGCAAGCCTCAACCCATTTTTCCGAAGGCCGGATGGAGGAAAAAGGAGAACTGGATCATTATATCGGCGTGGCGACGACCAACGGGGGTCCGGACAACTTGACCCAGCTGGAAGTCCCCGCCTCGACCTGGGCGGTATTCGAGGCCGCCGGGCCATTCCCCGATACGCTCCAAAATGTCTGGGGACGCATCTACTCCGAATGGTTCCCTGCCGCCAATTATGAACTCGCCCCGGGCCCGGAGATCCTGTGGAATGAGCATCAAGAGGTTACCGCCCCGGATTTCCGGAGTCAGATCTGGATCCCGGTTGTAAAAAAATAATAATGAAACCGCAATGGCCTCAGCTTGCTTCGGCAAGATTCGAGGCCATTGGCAGTTAAATTGGCTACTAAAAAGGGTATTGCTATCCCGCCTTGAGGCGCTCAATCCACTCTCCTTTTCAAGCGTCGGCCACCTTAATTCTCGCTCCGCAACTGCCCCGCGCCTTGGCGATAAAATACGGTTATCAAAAAAAAATGAGGGACAATAAAAAAACCCGTCCGTAATGGACGGGATGTTTTACTTTGGTTTATTTCACTTGTTTTAAAATGGCTCTCGATTCCGGGTTGAGTTTAATGATTTCCCCTTCAATATTATCAAGCCGGTTGCTCATCTTCACAAGGGACGGTTTTATAATATCCATATCTTCAATCAGTCCATTGGTTTTCACTTCCAATGAATCGACCTTTGTTTCCAAAGAATTGACCTTTGTTTCTAACGAATCGACTTTGGTTTCCAACGAATCAACCTTGGTCTCTAAGGAACCGACCTTGGCTTCCAATGAATCGACTTTGACTTCTAACGAACCGACCTTTATTTCCAATGAGTCGACTTTGGTTTCCAACGAATCAACCTTGGTCTCTAAGGAACCGACTTTGGCTTCCAATGAATCGACTTTGGTTTCTAATGAGTCGACTTTGGTTTCTAATGAATCGACTTTGACTTCCAATGAATCGACCTTGGCCTCTAATGAGGTAAGCCGGTTATCCATGCTTTTGAGGGTAGGCTTGACAATGTCCATATCCTCAATCAAGCCATCTACCTTCTGTTTAATCTCTTGCACTTCATGGCGAAGCGCATCTTGACCCTCGCCAAATAGCCGAAATTTTGATAATAAGTCTTCGAGTAGTACCGCTACTTTATGGTCATCCACGGACATTGCCCCCTTCAATTCAAAATTCTATTTTCCACATTCAGGTTCCAATTTCCTCTTCAGTTTAAAATTTCTTTTCCAGAAAGAAGGGTTGGAAAAATGAACCGCGAGGTGTTTCCATCCAACGCTCTACCCAGTTAGTGGAAAGAACTGCTTCAATTATCGAAGCAGTTCTTTCACTAACCATGCATCCGCAGATCAGCGGGGAAACTTCGCGGGTTCCGGCATAGTCCGGATCGCCAGAAACCATCATTCTCCTTAACGGCGGAAGGGCTCAATTCCGTAAAAAAGGCTTGCCTATGATTGGGCTTTGATCTCGAAGACCGTCACCGACTGTTTCAGGTTGTCGGCGATGGCCGCCAGATTCTCCGCCAGGGCGCTGACCTGTTGCACCGAGGCGCTCTGTTCTTCGGAGGTGGCCGAGACCTCCTCGGTATTGGCCATGCTCTCCTCGCTGATCGCCGCGATCGTGTTAATGGCCTGGATCACCCGGTCGTTGCTGGCCGTCATCGTCCGGGCCGATTCCGCCACCCCGTCGATCTGCTCCAAATTCTGGGTCAGGGCCTTGAAGATCCCTTTGAATTGGGTGGTGGCCTGGCCGGTCAGCTCGCGGCCCTTCTCGACTTTGCCCAGCTCTTCATGGATGGCAGCCACAGCGCTCTGAGTCCGTTCGCGCATCTCCACCGCGAGTTTGGCGATCTGGCCGGCGGCGCGTTTCGATTGTTCCGAGAGTTTGCCGGTCTCCTGGGCGACCACTTCAAAACCCTTGCCGTACTCGCCGGCGCGGGCCGCCTCAATGGCAGCGTTCAAAGCCAGCAGCGTGGTTTGTTCGGCGATTCCCGCGATCACCGCGGTAATCTCGCCAATCTCCTCCGACTTATGGTGCAGTTCATCGATGACCCCGGTCACTCCCTTGGCGGAGTGATAAATCTCCTCGATCTGTTCGGTGATCTCCTTGGTGAAATGCTGGCCGGTCTTGGCCGATTGGGCCACGGTCTGCGAAGCCGCGGCGATATGGGCGGTATCATCGGTAACCTTCCGCACCAGTTCCGACAGGTGCTCGATGGTGACGACCGCTTGGTTGGTATGATTGGCCTGCTCAGTGGCACCCACCGCCAATTCTTCCATGGCCGTAGCTACTTGTCCGGCGGAGCGGCCGGTCTCGGAAGCGGCGCTTTTCAGCTCCTGGCTGGCGAGGAAGAGGGCTTGGGCCTGGTCATTAATGCCCCGGACCAACTCCCGCAAGCCGGCGATGGCTTGATTCAACCCCTGAGCCATGCCGCTGATTTCAGCGCAGCCCCTCACCGGAACATCCCGGGTCAGATCGCCCACCGCCAGCGCTTGAGTGGCCGCGTGCATCGCCTGCAACGGCCGGGAGATCGAGGCCGCCACCATCAGGCCGAGCAACAGCGAGACCAGGAGGCTGACGCCGAGGATGGCTACGGTGATGAACTTGGCGCTGGTGGAGTAGGAAGCGGTGTTGGCGATGGTGCCGATGGCCGAATTGCGGATGGTGTTGGATAAGGTATTCAACTCTCCGTCCAGGTAGTTTAAGTTCAGGTCCAGCCGCTGATAGTTTTCAAGGGTAACGGGTTCGGCGAGGATGATCTTGGTCTCCTCCAGCCGTTTGAGGAATGATTGGACCGTTGCCTCCTGTTCGGCCTGGAGATAGCCGATCTTGGCGGCCATCTGATCGGCCACGGTGGGAGACACCGAAAACAGGGCCGAATTCGACAAGCCCCCCAGATAATTGCTCCGGATCTGCTGCAGATCCACTTTGACGGCAGATATATTATACAGATCCCGGGTACTATTATCAAAGACCCGGCTGGATTGGTTGTACAGGGTGTCGATGATGGTGATGCCCAAGTAGCCTTGGACCAGCAGGAACGCGGTCATGACTCCGATAATCATGAGGATCAGCGGTAAGATCTTCCGCTTGCCGAGAAACCCCTGGCCGATCTGAAACAGCTTGGCAAATGGATTGTTCATGGCGAGACCTCCCTGTCGGGGAATGGTTGGTTTTCTTTGAAAATTCCTTGTTAATTTTTAACATTGTATTACCAGGTCCCAAGGTTGTCAATGATCTCCCTGAAAATTTAAAAAAACCCTAAGAAATGGGAGATGGCTTGACGCGACGCCGCCGGAGGCATATCCTTCCCGAAGCGGTAGCAATGCTTTCAGGCAGCGGCCCGCCCGGCGATCAACAATGCCGGGAGGATTTTCCCGGCATTGTCCCGTTCGGATGCAACTCCTTCCGTTCCGGCTGTCAATGGCGGATCAGCCAGAGGGCCATCACGCCGAGTCCCACCGCCAGCCGGTACCAGACGAAGGGCAGAAAACTGCTCCGCCGCAGCCAGCGCAGGAGCAGTCCGATCACCAGGAATCCGACCAGCGCCGAGGTGGCGACCCCGACTCCGAACGGCAAGGTAAAGGCGTCCGGTCCCAGTTTGCGCAGATTGAACAGGCCGGCCCCGACGACAATCGGGGTAGACAAGAGAAAGGAGAAACGGGCGCTCTCCTCCCGGTCCAGCCCCACCAGCAAACCGGTGGTCATCGTAATACCGGAGCGCGACACGCCGGGCAGGATGGCAAGGCCTTGCGAGAGCCCGATCAGCAGGCTTTGCCACAGGTTCAGATTCTCACTCTGGCCCCGTTTGACGCCCAAGCGGTCCGCCAGGTATAATCCCACGCCCATCACGATCATCAGGCATCCGATCAGCGCCGGATCACGGAAGACCGTCTCGGCCTGTTTCTCAAAGATGAAACCGATCAATGCGCCGGGGACCGAGGCAACCACCAGAAACCAGAACATCCGGCCTTCCCGGGTTCGCAATCCTTCGCTAAAACCGTGCCGGAACAGGATTAACCACTCTTTCCAGAAAAAAGCGACCACCGCCAGCAAGGTGCCGAGATGAAGAGCGATATCAAAGGATAAACCGGGGTCGGGCCAATGCAAAATCCAGGGAAGCAACACCAGATGGGCGGAACTGGAGATCGGCAGGAATTCACCCAATCCCTGCGCCAAGCCGAGAATAAAAGCTTGAAAAACCGTCATGACCACCCGTCCATTCCGTGCGAAGCACGTATTTTAGCTATCGGAGCATGACCCAATCAGCGGTCGAGCCATTTTTTCAGCGGCCCTCTTCCGGCTGAGTCTGTTTCAACTCCAGCTCATCGGAGTTGCGCGGCTCTTTGGCATGAAAATGCCGGTGCAGCCATTGGATAATGCTGTCTTTCTTCAGAAACCCCACCAGGAATAAGAGGCAGGCGATGACGGAAACGATGATCACCGGCAAATACCGCTGCTGTTGAATATGGGATCCGACGAATGATGAAGCCAAAATTCCCGGGAAACGGGCCAAGGTGACGGTCAGGAAAAACTTGCTCGGCTTGATGGGGGTGATCCCCGCCAGGTAGGTGAGGATGTCCTTGGGGATGCCGGGGATCAGGAAAAGCAGGAACATCGTCAGTTCCGCCTTGGGTTTGTTCATTAAGAACTCAAACTTGGCCAATTCTTGCTGCGGTAAAAGGATTCGCAGCAGCCTGTAGCCCAACAGCCGGGCGATATAGAACGCCGCCACCGTGCCGCAGAGAATGCCCAACGTCGAGTAGACCGTGCCGAGAAAAGTCCCGTACACATACCCGCCGGCAATCTGAATCAGCTCTCCCGGAATGGTCGCCACCACAACTTGTACAATCTGGAAAAAGATAAAGACCAAAACGCTAATGGGACCGTACGCAGTGAGCAATTCCCGGAATTGCCGCGGTTTGCGGAAGAGTGCGGTGAACTCCGCTCCATAACGGATCGTAAGGTAGATGATGAGTATGGCAAAGACAGTAAGTAGAACGCTATTGAGGAAAATAAGGATTTTCTGTTGTCGCTCCATGGAACCTCCCCGCTTCTTGATGGGTTTTTCAAAAACTATCTTTCTATCTATCGCTGGGTCGAACGAAGATCTCTCAAGGCCAGAACAGGAGAGGAACCCGAATCCACTTCATTTCCGGTTGCCTGTCCGCAAGGCTCCGCTGTTGCCCGGCTTCCGGAAAGGAAAGCCCACGGGGATCTTCATCCAGCGTATTTATATTACCATATATAACGACCCTGGAGCGAAAAGATTTCGATAAATCTCAGCTTGGCTGACCGGATTTGGGAACCCGGGAGCGGCTTGATTCATAGGATAGTGAGGCAATGTCCCGAAACCATCACCGCGTTGGCATTCAGCATTTGCTTTGGAGGCGCCGTAATGGCCGGGACCTTCGGCGACGATCGAGGCGCATACGGATGGCAGAACCAATCCTGCTGGAGTTAGTCAGACAAGGAGCCGCGGCTTGGAATCAATGGCGGAAGACCCAAACCAGCGACACCATCTTCGATCTGCGCGAAGCCGATCTCAGCCGGCTCGATCTCAGTTCCGCCGATTTGAGCAAAGCCAACCTGTTCCGGGCCAACTTATGCGGAGCCATTCTGCAAGAGACCAATCTGACCGGCGCCAACCTCGCCGAAGCCAATCTGGAGAAAGCTTGTCTCCCCGAAGCCAATCTGCAAGAAGCGGACCTGAGCTCTGCCCGGCTCTATGGGTCCTGCCTGCATAAAGCCGTTCTTTCCCGGGCCATCCTGCGCCAGACCGATCTGAGCGAAGCAGCGCTGCAGGAGGCCCAATTTCAAGGTGCGCACCTGGAAAAGTCGCGACTCGTCAAGGCCAACCTGGCCGGAGCGATTCTCGATGCCGCTTGTCTGCAAGAGTCGGACCTGAGCGAGGCTTTCCTGCGGGATAGCCAGTTACCCCAGGCGCATCTGGAAAAAGCCAACCTGAGCCGGGCGGATCTAGTCGGCGCCAATCTGGAGCACGCCTATCTGCAAGGAGCGGTTCTGAACCACAGTGATCTGCGTAACGCCACGTTTTCCTATGCCCGGTTGAATAATGCCGACCTCCGCAACGCCAACCTGCGCAATGCGCGACTGTCCCACGCCGTTCTGGAAGGAGCGGATCTGAGCCACGCTCTGCTTAACGGCGCCGATCTGGATGATGCCTCCCTGCAAAAAGCGATATTACGCGGGGCCGATCTGCAAGCAGCCACCCTCATCCGGGCTCATTTGAACGATACCGATTTTACCGACGCCAATGTCGGCGGAGCGAAAATGCAAGGGGCGAAAATCGTCAATTGCCGTTTTACCGGGGTCAACTTGTCGGCCGCGATCTTTGGCAACCTGGAGTCGGCCGGTCCGCCGCTCCATCAAAACCCGGCTTTCATCGAGCTGCGCCTCAAAATTACGTTCTACTCCCCCGCTTGCTTTGCCAGCGGGTATCGCTCGAAGATCAAGGTATTCCTGGTCCCTGAGCCGATCAATCAGGTCGGCTGTAATCCCGTGGCCCTCCGGACGGCCTTGGCAAAACTCCTTAAAGAGCCAAAACAGATCGGCCTGCGTTTGAGCAATTCGGCCCTGGGAGTTTCGGTGCTGCGGGAATTCCCGCTCCGCCAGCGGGGCTACAGGAAAGTCTTGTCCCTGAAACCGGCCTTAGCCTGCCCGCCAGGCAGCTATGACCTTTCCTTAGCCATTATCGACCTTCAGCAGTGCCTTCCTTTGGAGAACAAGGTTATCTCCGTTAAAGTCAAAGGCTCACTGGCCGGCAGGCTTTCCCGCCCCCATTTTCTCCAGTGGCTTGGCCTGCTCTGCAGCGCCGGAATGCTCTTAGCAGGGCGATTCTTGGCTGTTTCAGGATTCTCCCGATCGGTGTACGGTTATTCCATCATCTTGGCGCTCGGCACCGCCTTTCTCCTTTGCTGCCGCCGTTTTTTCCGGCTCTATCGCAAGCGTAGCGGGCCAATCCTTTTTAAATGCACCGTGAAATATCCCAATATAGGATGAACTCATTCCGCCGCTAACGGCGCTCCGTTTCTCGGTCCGCCTCATCCAGTGCGCGGCTGGCGGCGCTCAACCGCCCCATCGTCAGGATACCCAGCAGATAACTGACCCAACATAAAACGATCACCCAGCCCCATCCGATCACGCGCTTCACCCCCGTAACAATATATTGCCCCAATTGTTGCGTTATTCCCCTTGTCCAAAAATTGCTAACAGTTCTCCGTTTTACGGCAGTCAAGCCCTTTCCGGCGAAAAAGCAGAAAAGCCCGCCGCCATTCGGCAGCAGGCTTGGAGCCATGGTTATTAACCTTCAATCAGGATTGGAGATCCGCGATTCGGCGGCTTAAAATTGATCGGCGCGCAATTCGCCGGTGGCCCGGAGCAGATTCACCTGATACACGTAGAGATCGCTCTTGGCCTGCTCACAATCGATCTCCGACTGGTTCAGCACCACCTGGGCGTCGAGTACATCCTTGACCGTGGCCATGCCGACCCGCAGCTTGGCCTGGACCGAATCATAATAGGTCTGGTTGTAAGTGAGCTGAAGCTGACTGCTGCGGACCTTATCCAGTTGATTCAGGTAGCTGTAATAAGCGTCCTGCAGATCATAAGAGGCATTCTTTTCGGTCTTGCGCAGGGCATCCCGGGTCTGATCCCGCAATAGCAGGGCCTGCTTCTCCCGCTCCTCCCGGACCTTGCCGTCGAGGAAGGTCCAGCGCACCGTGACCGACAGCGTGCCATACTCCGGTTCACCATCAGGGCCGCTGTCGAAGAAACGCACCGGAACCAGGCTGGCGTCGCCGGCGACGGCCCATTCGCCGGGCGGATTGCTGCCGCTGTAATTGGTCAGCGAGAGGTTGCTCTCAAAATGTTCCCGCTGCAGATTCCAGTTGAAATTGATTCCTAGCCGCTTGGCCAGGCCGGCCAGCTTCAGGTTGATCTCCGCCCGGGTCAGGGCTTCCTGGCCCAGCTTCAGATCCGGCCGGTTCTTGAGCGCTCTTTGATTGAGATCATTCAGATCCAGAGCGCCGGAAGCCTGTTCGATCGGAGCCAACTCCAGCTCCGTCTCGGAGGCCAGCCCCAGCAATTGCCGGAGCTTGAGGCGGGCCAACTGGTAGAGTTGCTGGGAACGGTTCAGGTTGGTCTCCGCCGTCGCCAGTTGGGCGGCAGCGCCCGTATCGTCGCTGATGGTGGTGAACCCAAGCTTGGACCGGGCTTGCACCTCGTTATAGAATGCCTTGGTCCGCTCCAGGTTCTTGATGGCGATCTGCCAATCCCGGCCGGTCGAAAGTTCTTTCTGATAAGCGGTCACCACCTGGTAGATCAACTGCTGTTCCAACTGGTCGGCATTGAGCAGGTTCGTCTTGAGATTGGAGGCGGCGATCTGGTCCGACAACGATTGGACGCCCTGCAGGTTGGCCAGGGGGATCGACTTGGCGGCGGTGATCTTGAGGCCGGAGTCGTCATTGCTCGACCTGCCGCTGGGCGGAGTGGTATCGGTCAGTTCCGAGTAAACTTCGACCCCTTTCCCGCCGATGGTCTCCCTGTACTGCGACTGGGCAAGCTCCCGGGATTGGCGGATGCTCTTGCCATCCTCCCCGTTTTGCAACGCCAGACCGATCGCTTCCTTCAGAGTCAGTTGCTGGGCTGCGGCGCGGGCGGTTCCGGGAAAGATCATTCCCGCTAATAACAGGATGACCAGCACTCCGACGCTGACAGCCGGTTTCGCCTTGCGGACCTTGAAACGGACCAGCAAGGATTCGAGCGAGATAAAAATGACCGGGATCAACACCAGGGACAGGACGGTCGAGAAGATCAGGCCGCCGATGACTGTCCGCGCCAAGGGCGTTTGCGTCTCGGATCCTTCCCCTAGGCCCAAGGCCATCGGGACCAGACCCAAGGCCGTGGTGGCGGTGGTGATCAGGATCGGCCGCAAACGGGATTTGGCTCCGTTCAATACCGCGTCGCGCAGATCCATTCCTTGGTCAATCAGGATCCGGATATAGCTGATGAGAACGATGGTGTTGTTGACCACGATCCCGCCGAGCATGATCAGGCCCAGATAGACCTGGCTATTGATATTCGTATCGGTTATCAGCAAGGTGAGCAACACTCCTCCCAAGGCAAAGGGGATCGCCAGGATAATCACGAACGGGTCGAAGAAGGATTCGAATTGGGCGGCCATGACCATATAGACCAGGAGCAAGGAGAGCAGAATCGCCACTGCCATGTCCCGGGCCGATTCCTGCTGCTCCTGGTAGTCCCCGGAATAATAAACCATTACGCCGGGCGGCAAGGATAGCGTTTCCACGGCCTCCTGAACATCTTGCATGGCCCCGGCCAAATCCCGTCCCGCGCTCAAGCTGGCCTGAACCGTAATGTTGCGTTCCTGGTCTTTCCGTTCGATACTGACCGGGCCGTTAGTCTGAACGATCTGCACCACATTGGACAACTGCACTGCTCCTCCGGAGCTGGTGGGAACCATAATCCGCTGCAGATCCTGCCAACTCTTCCGATCGCTCTCCTGGAGAAATACCCGGACATCGGTTTCATCGCCATTGACCCGGTACACCGTGGCAATGTCGCCATCCATGTTCGTCTGAATCGCGGTGGCGATCCGGGCCGCGGTAAGTCCCAGATCGGCGGCGCGCTTCCGGTCGATCCGCATCGTCAGTTCGGGCCGGGCCTCTTCCCGCGACATATTGACATTGGAGAGGCCGGGAATCTGGCTGAGTTTATCCATGATCGCCACTGCAGCCTGCTGGGATAGGGCGGAGTCTTTGCCCCGGATATCGACAGCCACCGGGAACTGCGAACCGCCGTAGAACATCCGCATGCTGCTCTGAGCATAGATCCGCAGTCTGGCGCCGGAGATCTGCAACTTGGCGGTCAGATCGTCCACTATCGCCTGGGTGGTCCGTTTCCGTTCGTCCCGCCGCTGCAAACGCAGGGTCAGAAAGGACTGGTTGGGCGAATTGCTGGAGCCGGACCGGCCGCCGACCGATACTTCCATGTGCTCCAATTCCGGAACCAGCTTCGTAATCTGCTGTTCCAGGTTCTGGCTGTTGTGATCGGTCTCCTCCAGCCGGGTTCCGGTCGGCAACTGCATCGTGACGGAGATTACGCCCTCATCGGTCGCTTGGACCAGCTCGGTCCCGATGAAGGGATAGAGCGCCAACGTTGCGACAAAGATGAGCCCGCAGACCCCGGTGACCAGTCCCTTATGGCTCAGGCACCAGTCCAAGGTCCGGACGTAAGCGTTTTCCCAGCCGGCTTGGAGCCGGTTCAAAAAACCGCCGAGCCCCCGGGATTCCGATTCGGAATCCAGATCGCGGCCGCGCAAGAATTTGGCGCAGAGCATCGGGATCAGGGTTACGGCCACCAGCAACGAGCAGAGAATCGAGAAAATGACAATAAAGGACAGCTCTTTAAAGATAATCCCCGAGCGTCCGGCGATATAAAGCAGCGGAAAGAAAACACAGATATGGGTAAGCGTCGAGGCGGAGATGGCCGGTCCCATCTCGCTGGTTCCACTGAGCGCCGCGGCTGCCAGGCCGTCACGGTTTTTGTGGTAGTGGCGGAAGATGTTGTCGAGGACCACCACCGCGTTATCGACCAGCATCCCGACGCCCAGCGCCAAGCCGCCCAATGAAAAGGTGTTTAAGGACATATTGGAAAAATAGGCCAGCATCAGGGTGATGACGATCGATACCGGCATCGCCACGCCGATGATCAGGGTGGCCCGGATATTATGGAAGAAAAAGAGCAGAATCAGCGCTGCCATCACTCCGCCGATCATCGCCTCCCGGGAGACGCTATGCACCGCCCGGCGAATATAAATGGAATCGTCATTCAGAACCCGCAGGCTAATCTGGGGATAGGCCCGCTGCAGGCTCTCGATGGCGCGGTACATTCCGTCGGCCACGGCAATGGTATTGAATCCGGAACGTTTTTGGACGGAGATCTGAATTCCCGGTTTGCCGTCGATCCGGACATAGGCGGTGGTCGTGGCGTACCCCGGTTCCACGGTGGCCAAGTCCTTCAGATAAACCGGGATGTTATTCCTGGTGGTGACCACGATGTTGCGGATCTCATCCAAGCTCTGGAACTGTCCCTGGGTCCGCAGCAGAAAATCGCCCACGCCCACCGCCAGGTGCCCGGCCGGCTCCATGGAGTTCTCATTGCTCAGGACCGTGGCCACCTGATCGGCGGCGATTTCCAGCGCCTGGAGCCGGTCTTGTTTCAGATGAACCTGGATCTCCTCGCTCTGGCCGCCCCGGACATCGACCCGGGCCACGCCATTGACTTTCTGCAGTTGATAACTGAGTTCGTCGTCCGCCAGTTTCCGGAGGGAACCCGCGTCCAACCTCGTTGAGGAGAGTCCGATGGTCATCACCGGCGACTGGGAGGGATCATACTTGAAGATCGCCGGGATGTCGGCATCATCGGGCAAACGGCTCTTGACCCGGTCGAGCGCCGCCCGGATATCGTTGGTCGCTTCGTCCAGGTTGAGTCCCCAGTTGAAATTGACGGTCACCCGCGAGGAACCTTCCTGTGACGTGGAGGTGATCGACTTGACCTGATTGACGCCGGAGACGGCCTGCTCAATGGGGATGGTGATTAATTGCTCGATCTCTTCTGGTCCGGCTCCGGAATAACTGGTACTGACATTGATCGCCGGATACGTAATCTGGGGAAACAGATCGATCGGCATTTTGGAACTGCTCAAGATTCCCAGCACTCCGAGGGCCAGGAAGAACATGGCGGTTGTGATCGGCCGTTTGATACAGAAATCAGTAATCTTCACCGGCCGCCACCCGCTTTCCGGTCCGATTCCGCCGGCCGGCCCGGTTGGCCCGGCCGTTGTCCTGGGTCATTCCCCGGCGAGCTGCTGCCTCCGGCGTCCGCTCCGCGCTGCCGGCGGCCGTCGCCGCCGCCCATCAACTGTACCGGTTGGCCGTCCCGCAACCGGTTCTGGCCGAGGACCACCACCGGGTCTCCCGCGCTGATCCCGGCGACGACCTCAACCCGGCCTTCGGCCATCAGCCCCAACTCCACCGGGCGGAAACGGGCCATATTTTTCGCTGCCACAAAGACTCCCTGCCGGCCGTCCTGATTGACTACGGCATCGACTGGAACGACCAGGGCCGCGGTTTTCTCACCCAGCAGGATTTCGGCGGTTCCAAACATGCCCGGCAACAGTTTTCGCTCGGGGTTCCGGATCCGGGCCGACAGATTGAGCGTCCGGGTCTGGGAATCATACGTGGGGGCCACCTCGTCGATCTGGCCGCTAAACCGCTGCTCGCCGTAAGCGTCGGTTATAAAAGCGACTTGGGTATTCTTGCGGAGCGCCGGCGCATCCTTCTGGTCGACATGGAAGACCAGTTTGACCTGGCTGAGGTCGGCCACATTCACAATGGTCGATCCGGTGGTCAGGTTCATCCCTTCCGTGACCAGCTTGTGAGTGACCACGCCGCCCGTGGGACTGTAAACCTTGGTCTGATTGAGCTGCAACTTTAAGAGATCATAATTCCGTTCCGCCCCGCGCAGCTGGGACCGCAAGGCATCCAAAGAGGCTTGGGCGGTTTTGTAAGCGTTGTCCACATTTTCGAAATCGCGTTGCGATATATAACGCTCTTTCAATAGCTCCTGATACCGGTCGCGGTCGGCTTTACTCTGGGCCACATCCAATTCGGCCTGGTGGATATTGGCCCGGGTGCTCCCGAGGCTGGCCTCGCTCTGCTGCAGCTGCAGCCGGATGGACTCGTCGTCCATCACCGCCAGGAGCTGTCCCTTATGCACGGTGGAGCCTTCATCCACGAGCAGCGAAACCAGCCGGCCGCTGATGCGCGGTTGCACCGCGAGCTCATTGTCGGCGGTGATGTTGCCGACCATTTTCAGGGTCTGCCGGATCGGCTGCGGCTGCACCGGTACGGCCCGGACCATCGGCACCGAGCTCCGGGTCTGATTCTTCTGCTGGCTGGCTTGGGCCAGCAGAGTCTGATTTTGCACGATCTTCATCCGAATTCTGTAGCCGACCAGTCCCACCAGGACGATCGCCAGGACAATCAAGATCCATTTTCTCACGCCAAGGCCCCCTCTGTAAGATCTCACAGCAGCATGTTCATTGGTTATTGATGGATAGACGACATCAGTCGCGAAAAAGTTCAGGCGCGGTACCGGGAATTTCTTCATCCCGCACGCCGGCGCCAGGCCGGGGCCCGGCCCATTTTAGTCCGGGCGTTCCAACCCCTGATCGCAAATGGTTTGAAGCTTGCCCAGCAACTGGATTAGGCTGGCCGTCTCCGCCGCCGATAACGGCGCCAGCATCTCCATGACATAATGGTTGTGGTCCGGCACGACCCGGCTCCGCAGCGCCCGGCCGGCGCCGGTCAGTTGCACCCGGATGACCCGGCGGTCTTCCCGGTCCCGTACCCGCTCGACCAGTCCCCGCTGCTCCAGATGGTCGATGAGCGCCGTGATGTTGCTGTTCACCCGGAGCAACCTCTGGCTTAACTCGCTCAGCGTCAGGACCTCCTCGCCCAGGTTGCGCAGAATGCCATACTCCACGCCCGACAGCCCGTAGCGGTCCAGGTCCCGTTGCAGGAGCTTGCCCAATTTCCCACTGACTTGAATCAGCGCCCGTTTCAAAACTATCTTTTGCTCTTCCAAATTTCCCCCTTATTTCATTCGAAAATATTTCATCTATGAAATATTATAACATATTCCTTCATCCCCAATAAAAAGAATGACGCTGAAAAATCAAATTTTGGACCGTTTTTTGAAAACGTCCGCCGACCGTCGGCGGCGTATTCCGGACCTTCCCAAGCAGCCGGCATAATAATCCATCCCCGTTGGCAGGCATTGACTTTTGCACAACAATATTGCCGGTTGTATTCCAGGGGGATCAATGGTATACTTGGCGAAATTGCTGAAATAATCCGGCGGGTTTATTCCCTGCCGAATGAGGAGGATATATTGCTGCCAAAACTGAAGATCGCTCATATGTTACCGCGGATCCCGGTCATTCAAGGCGGAATGGCCGTCAAAGTCTCCACCGGGAGACTGGCGGCGGCCGTCGCCAACGCCGGCGGCATCGGCACCATTGCCGGAACCGGCTTGACCGATGCGGAGCTGCGGTCGGAGATTCAAACCGCCCGTTCCTTATCGGACGGCTATATCGGAGTGAATGTTTTGTTCGCGGCCAAGCGCTTCTCGGAGTTGATGCTGACCGCGCTCCGCGAAAAGGTCGATTTCGTCATCTCCGGGGCCGGCTTCTCGCGCGACATGTTCCAATGGGGCCGGGAACACAAGATTCCGGTTCTGGCCATCGTCTCGTCGGCCCGGCTGGCGCGGCTGGCCGAAAAGCTGGGCGCCGCCGCGGTGGTGGTCGAAGGGAAGGAAGCCGGCGGTCATCTGGGCACGGACCGCCCCATCGCCGCGCTCGTCCCGGAAGTCGCCGCCAGCGTCAGGATCCCGGTGGTGGCGGCCGGCGGGATCACCGACGGTTTTGATATCGCCCGCATGCTCAGGCTGGGAGCTTCCGGCGTCCAGATGGCCACCCGCTTTGTGGCCAGCCGGGAGTGCGAGGCGCACGCCAATTTCAAAGCGCAGTACCTGGCGGCCAACGCCGAGGATGTGACGCTGATCGATAGTCCGGTCGGCCTGCCGGGCCGGGCCATCAGCAACCATTTCACCCGCAGCATCGCCGGAGCGCTCCGTTCCAAGATCCAGCATTGCGACGGCTGCCTCAAACACTGCAGCGCCAAGTTTTGCATCCTGGATGCCCTGCGCAAGGCCGTTAGCGGCGACACCCAGAACGGCCTGGTCTTTTCCGGCGAGTTTGTGGGCAGGATCAAGGAGATCCTGCCGGTCCAGGAGATCATGGACCGCCTCGTCGCTCAGATGGAACAGGCTTTCATCCCGGAGCATTCGACCCCCTAACCCCCAATTAAAAAAGCGGACTGTTTACAGCAGTCCGCTTCGTTTTTGGCATCACAAACTATTTTGGGGCGGAAAGAGCGCATCGCCCTTCTTCTAAAAAGCCATGATAAAGTCTCTTTCCAACCGATTCAACCTATAAAAGGTTAAAAATCGACTTTATCACTTGCTTTTCTGAGCTTTTGTGAACACCCCGACCTGCGGACGGGGTTTATCACAACGCTTCTAATTCCCTTAGCAACCCTGAAGATCCATTTTCCACTCCGGCGAAATCCCATAGCGCTCCCGCCAACTGCATTGGCAGGCCATCCCATGAGCATTGCGGCCCGGGAAATTGCAATTTCACTCCGGCGAATTACATTGGCGGGATGGCAAATTGAAATTCCAGCCCCGAGAATCGAATGATCGCCACGGAAAAACAAGATGGCGCCGGAAAGCAATCCCAAAACCGTCCCCAAAATTAAAATTTCAGGAAGTGAAACGGGGCAGGCCCGGAAGCCTGCCCCTGTTGATGATTACGCTACGGTGATCCGGACCGTCTTGGCGCCCAGGGTCTGCGAACGGACGGTCACTTCGATGAGGCCCGCTTCATTGACCGTCTCGATCCAGAAGGCCAGCGCGCCGCCTTTGACGACGACTTCCGCCGGGCCCTGCAGCCGGGCCGGACCGGACAGCTCCAGCTTGATGATGTCATCCAGGAACGGCAGCAGGTTGCCGTACTGGTCCAAAACCCGCACCGTGATCCGGGTGGCGTCCTTCTGGGCGGCGTCCAACTGCAGGTCATCGGCTGCCACCGCCAGCTCGGCGGGGACCGGAGCCTTGCTCAGCTTGCGCTCGATGACCACCCGGCCTTGATGGTAACCCCGGAAGATTCCGTCCCGCCAGACCATGCCCCACTCGCCCAGCTTTTCCTGGGGAATCACCGTTAGATCGACGACCGCCGGCGGATAGGGAACCCCCGGGTAGTCGGCCTTGCGGGGGTAGATCTTCTCGGCCACTGTTTCGGAGCCGAATTGCATCTCGATATAATCGCAGTTGGTGAAGATCACCAGCGGAAAGATGTTGCACTGGTCGCGCTCGCCCCGGGCCCAGAAGGTGACCGGCTCCAGCACCGGCTCGACCTCCGGCGCCACCTGGGACTTGTAGGCGTAGGCGGCGAATTTGGGCAGCCGGAACATATCCATCACACCGTGGTAGCAGATGCGGTCCCCGGCGCCGAAATCCTTGTGGGTATTGTAGTCAAAGGCGCACCAGCCGATGGCCCCGGCGATGCTCGGGTCCAGTCCGGCGGCGTTCTGGACTCTCAGATGGCGCAGGGCGTGCTCGCTCTGGCGTTCCTCCTGGTCGAAACGCTTGGTCGGGTACATGTGGCCGTTGAACTCCGTGACCAGGTACGGCACTTTATGGTCGAGTCCGGTGACCTCCTCCTGTCCCCGCAGCGGCGGCCGGATCCCGTCATGGATGAAATCGTTGAAGGTATAGACATCCTCCAGCAGGTGGCTGTGGGTGATGCAGCGCACCCCGCCGGTCTGGCGGGTGGCGTCCAGCTGATGGGCGATCCGGTTGGTGGCGGCATACAGCGGATCATCATCCCGCGACTCATTGATGCGGACCCCCCAGAGGATGATCGCCGGATGGTTCCAGTCGCGCTCGATCATCTCGCGGACATTCTCCCGGACAATCTCCTGCCAGGCCGGGCCGCCGATATGCTGCCAACCCGGGATCTCCTCGAAGACCAGCAGCCCGATGGCGTCGCATTCATTCAGGAAATGCCGGGATTGCGGATAATGCGAGGTGCGCACCAGATTCAGATGCAGCTCGTGCTTGAGGATCCGGGCGTCCTTCTCCTGCACCCGCTGGGGCATGGCGTAGCCCACGTAGGGATAGGACTGATGCCGGTTCAGGCCGCGCAGTTTCAGGTGCCGGCCGTTCAGGTAAAAACCGTCCGTCCTGAACTCGGCCTGGCGGAATCCGAACCGGTCGGAATAGGCGTCGGAATATTCCCCCAGGGTCAGCTCCACGTCGATCTCGTAGCGCTGGGGGCGGTCGATGTCCCAGAGCTTGATGTCGCGCAGGCCGTTGATGCTGAATTCATACGCGGCCGTCTCGGCGGAGATGGCCGCTTCGAAACTGCCGGACCAGACCGTCGGCCCCGCCAGTTCCCTGAGGGTCACCTTGAACTGACCATTTCCCCGGACTGTCCCGTCGTGGCGCAGGAAGACCTTGACCCGGACCGTTTTGGCCTCTTCGAGCACCCGCTCCGGCTCCACCTTGAGGTTGCGGATGGACACCCCGTCATAAATGCCCAGGCTGACCTCGCGGTAGATCCCACCGTAGGTCAGGTAGTCGATCTGGCCGCCGAAAGGCGGGATATCCTCCAGTTCGGCCGAGTCGACCACCACCGTTAAGAGATTATCGGCCCGCTCGAAATCATAGGCGCCGTCGATCCGGATGTCGAAAGGCGTATAACCGCCCTTGTGCTCCCCCAGGAAGGCGCCGTTCAGATAGACCTTGGCGTAGGCCATGACCCCTTCAAAATGAAGATAGATCGGTTTGCCGCGGCCAGCGGCGGGGATCGTTAACGGATACCGGTAGCAGGACTGGATCTGATACGCTTGCTCATCCAGATAGTTATAGGGCAACTCTACGTTGGCGTGGGGCAAGTTCACCGCGGTGAACCCTTCCAGACCGGATTGCCGTTCCATGCCGCGCTCGTAACGCGGTTGATAATACCAGTGGTTGTTGAGCGGAATTACTTTTCTCATTGCTGCCTCCTGTCATTGTTTTACGGATCCGGTAATGCCTTGGACGAAATAGTTTTGCAGCCCGAAGAAGATCAGGATCATCGGCAGGGTCGACAGCACAATCGCCGCCATCACCGCGCCGTACTCCGGGAAATAGGCCGAAGCCATCGTCGAGACCAACAGCGGCAGGGTCTTCTGCTGGTTGGTCTGGAGCAGGATCAACGGCATCATATAAGCATTCCAGCTGGTCATAAAGGCGTAAATCGCCGCCGCGGCGTAGGTCGCCTTCATGGCCGGCGCCACGATGGAGCAGAAAATCCGGAATTCGCCGGCGCCGTCCACCCGGGCCGCCTGAATGATCTCCTTGGGGAAAGTCTTGAAGCTCTGCCGGAAGAAGAAAATGATAAACACCGAAGCCAGCGAGATCAGGATCAGCCCCGCATGGGTGTTCAACAGGCCGAACTTGACCATCATCCGGAACAGCGGGACCATCAGCGCGGCCAAAGGGACCATCATCGACAGCATCACCAGGCCGTAGACTTTTTCCCGCGACTTCGTGACGTAAAACTCGAACCCGTAGGCGGCCATGGAAGAAACGATCAGTTGCCCGATCACGGTCAGGATGGCGATCTTGCTCGAATTGAAGAAGATCCGGACCACGTCGAATTGGCCGAACAGGATGGTCAGATTCTGCGCCAGATGCCGGCCGAAGGTCATCTTGCCCTGGATCACCTCGATCGCCGCGTTGGTCATCCCCACGATCATCCAGTAGAATGGAAAGACCGACGCCACAAAGGCGATGCTCAGAAAGGCGTAGGCGCATATTTTAAAGAGAAGGTTTCTCCGTTTCATTTTTTATCACCTGCCAGCCTAAATTGGATCACGGAGAACACCGCCACCAGGAAGACGATGGCATAGGCCACCGTGGAAGCGTAGCCGAAGTTCGGCATGAATTTGAAGCAGAGATTGTAGATGTACACCGACATCGTCAGCAGCGAATTGCCGGGCCCGATGGTCGCCGCGGAGACGCCCATCGCCGAAAAGTTCATCGGCTCGTCGAACAGCTGCAGGGTGCCGATGGTGGACATGATCGCCGTAAACAGCAGGATCGGTTTCAGCATCGGCACCGTGATGTGCCGGAACTGCTGCAAGCGGCCCGCGCCGTCGATCTCGGCCGATTCGTACAGGTCGTCGGGGATGTTCTGCAGCCCCGACAGGTAGAAGATCATGTTATACCCGGTCCAGCGCCAGGTCATGGCGATCATCACCGTGATCCGCGCCCAGAACGGCTCGGTCAGCCAGGGAATGGGCGCGGCGATCAGGTGGAGCGCCATGAGGCCGTGGTTGATAAAGCCATCCGCGCTGAACATCATCTTAAACAGCAGGGAGTAGGCTACCAGCGAGGTGACGGCCGGCAAAAAGATGCCGGTCCGGAAGACGCCGCGGAACCGCAACGACTTGTCATTCAACAGCGAGGCGATGACCAGGGCCAGCAACAACATGATCGGGACCTGGATCAAGAAAAAAATGAAGGTGTTTTGCAAGGCCTGCAAAAACACCGGATCATTCAACAATTTCAGATAATTCCCAAAGCCCACGAAGGTCTGAATGACGCCGCGGGAGGAGATGGTCGACATATAGAGCGAGCTGATGATGGGGTACAGCATAAAGAGGCCCAATAACAGCAGGGCGAACGATGCAAAGAACCAGCCGTACCGGTTCTGGCTCTTCTCGAAGGAAGCGAATGGGGGCCGCGTTTTCGCGGGAGGAGTCGCCGGATTGTGCAACATGATGTGCTCACCTCTTCGTTTAAAAAGAGGAATAATACCAGGATCCCCAGCATTATTCCTCTTATGGATCGAATTACATCGTGGCCGCGGAATTCATCATCGGGCAGCCTATAAATTGATCTGGTTTTTGAGTTGATCTTCGGCTTTCTTGAGCGCCGCTTCCACGGTGAGCTTGCCGGCCAGGTATTCCGGCATGACGGTCATCAGGGCCGTATCCGCCTCGTACGTATAGACGCCGTAATTGATGCCCGGAATCTTCTTCATCCAGGCCGAGAAATCGGAAAAGACTTTTTGGCCGCCGAAGAACTCGTCGGCTACCGTATAGGAAGGACCGTTCTGAGCCGGCAGGTAGGTTCCGATGGCGCCCTGGCCGACCAGGATCTTCTGGTAGAAGTCCTTATCCGCCGCGAAGGTGGATTTCAGGAAGTCTTCGGCCACGGCCTTGTTGGACGAACCCTGGGTGATGTACCAGCTCGAGCCGCCCAGGTTGGAATAGTTCACCGAAGCCTTCAGATTCATCCTGGGGGTGGGAAGGGCCGCCCATTTGCCGGACTGACTCTTCTCGGCCTTGATGGAACCGATGATCCAGCAACCGGTGATGATCGAGGCCGCCTCGCCTTTGTTGAAGGCGGAGACCCATTCGTTCCAGCCGGTGGTCTTTTTGATCATTCCCGACTCCATGAGCTTCTTGTAGGTGGCAAAGGCTTCCTTCAACGCCGGATTGTTGGCGATGTAGGGTTTGCCGTTCTTGTCAAAATACCACAAGCCGGCGGACTGCAACATGATCCGGATCAAGCCGCCGTCGGCCGGGTCAAAGGTGTAGGCGTCCTTGCCGGTGGCGGCTTTCACTTTCTTGCCGATCTCGATGAATTTATCCCAGGTGAGGTTATTCAGGTCGGAAGGCTTGTATCCCGCCTTGGCCAGGTAGTCGGTGCGGTAGAACAGCGCGCTCACGCCGGAATCGAACGGAACGCCGTAAATCTTGCCGTTCACGGTCATCAGCTTATTTTTGTAGCTGGCGAAATTCTTGTGATTGATCTTCTTGGTCAGATCGTCAAAAGCGCCGGGATAGGCCTGCAGGTATTTCTGGGCATTGTAATCCTCGATCAGGACGATATCCGGCAAACCCTCTTTGACGCCGGACGCCAGCACCGTATGGAGCTTTTGTTCCACATCGGCCTTGGCCATCTCCACGATCTCGATCTGGACATTGGGATTGTTCTTCTGGTACCGGGCTTTGGCCTCCTTCATCACCGCGATGTTGAAATTGGGGTCCCAGGCCCAGATGGTAATCTTGCCCGATTTTTTGGCAGCTCCCATGGCGGCCGCGCCGCTGCAAGCCAGCAGTGAAACTGCCATACAAACCGTTACAAGCATTGCAAAAAGCTTCTTCACTACCTTCTCCTCCTTTATTAAATTTTCTGATTCTCCCTGCTATGGGATGATTTGTTATCTATAATATTAAAAAAGAATGAAAGAAATGTCAATAAAATTTTACTAAATAACATTCCTGAATCATAGTAATATTTTATGGAGCCCGCGGTTTCGCTCCTCATAACATTCCCGGTTGCGTCGTCACCACGTGATGCATTACCAGAAATCACCGCCGGTCGGCGAATGAATTCCGTTGCGGCCAATGTTTCATTTCCCGGGCGGCTTCGCTGCAGTTTTCCGATAAAAATTTACTAAATTATTTGAATCCCGCAGAAAAATTCATTATAATCTTAATAAATCCAACGATTTATATTATGATAAGAGTAAACGACAGAAAACGACACTGTTCGGACGAGGCTGCGCCATGACGACAATCAAGGAGATCGCCAATAAGGCCGGGGTTTCCCCGGCGACCGTTTCCAGGGTATTAAACCACGATACGACACTATCGGTCTCCGCCGAGACCAAAGTGCGGATCCTGGAGATCGCCGAAGAGTTGGAGTATAAAACGGTTCGGGAAAGAAAGAACGGTGCCGCCGAAAACCGCCGGCTGACTTTCGGCGTCTTGGACTGGTATTCCGAGCTGGAGTTGCTGGATGACCCCTACTACCTGTACCTGATGACCACCATCGAAAAGGAATGCGCCCTGGCGGGCATCGATACCTTCAAGATCAATAAGGTCAACGACAGGTATCAAGTGATGGTCAAGGACCTCGACGGCATCATCGCTATCGGCAAGTTCTCCGACGGGGAGATCAACGATCTCGCCGCCTATACGGGCAATATCGTCTTTGTGGACTCGTCGCCCCAGGAAAAATTGTACGATTCGGTGACCATCAATTTGAAGCTGGGGATCACCGAAGCGCTGCAATACCTGGTGGACCTGGGCCATACCGAGATCGGCTTTCTGGGCGGTTCGGTCGTCGGCGATCATAAAGAAGCGACCATCGACGAGCGCAAGCGGGTCTTCATCGCCACCATGGAGAAACACGGCTTGTTCAATCCGGACTTCGTCTTCACCGGGAGCCGCATCTCCTACCAGGAGGGTTATCACCTGATCTTCCAGGCGCTCGAATCCGCCAAGCTGCCCACGGCCTTGCTGATCGCCAACGACACCATGGCCACCGGCGCGCTGCGGGCGCTGCACGAGGCCAAGATCCACGTGCCGAACCAGATCAGCATCATCGGTTATAACGACCTCGCCACCTCGAAGTACCTGATCCCGCCGCTGACCACCGTCCGGGTGCATCTGAACTTCATGGCCGTGAGCGCCATCGATCTGCTCAAGGAACGGATCGAAAAAGGACGGGTTCTCCCCAAAAAAGTCCTGGTCCCCAGCGAACTGGTGATCCGGAAGAGCTGCAAAAAACGGTGATTATTCCGGGATCCCGCGATAGGTCCGCTCCAGCGTGCGAATCATCCGGAGCAGCACCTCGTTCACCGGAGTGGCCACCCCGTATTGCCGTCCCAAGCTGACCACAGTCCCGGCAAAGATCTCCACTTCCGTCTTGCGGCCGGCCTCCACGTCCTGCAGCATCGAAGTTTTTCCTTGCGGCGAAAGCCCGTTGATGATCCCGATATAATCCCGGATGTCTTCCTCACTGAGGTTAATCCCTTGTTTTTGCGCCAGCCGGATCACCTCGCACGAAGCCATGGTCATCAGCTCCCGCGCCTCCCCCACCTTTTGAAAGACTCCGTACGGCGCCTTCAAGACGGCCGACGTCTGATTGACGCCGACATTCATCATGAATTTCCACCAGAGTTCCCTGAGCATGTCCTCGGGGATCTGGTAGGGGACCCCGGCCCGGTCAAATAGCTCCTTGACCGCGGCCACCTTGGGCGAAGCGGTCCGGTTCAACTTATCGCCGAAGACGATCTTTCCCATGCTGGAAAAACGGGTCCGGGTCCCTTCCCGTACCGCGTCGGTGCCGACCACGAACGAATAAAGCAGCTTATCCGGGCCATATTCCGCGCCGATCAGCTCTTCGCTGGTAATTCCGTTCAAGAGGGAAAGAATGATCGTCCGCTCGCCCACCACATTGCGGATGGCCCGGATGCTCTCGGCCAAGTGGTGTTGTTTGACGGCGATCAGGATCAGGTCGGCCGGCTCGGCCGCGGCCTCCGGCGTCACGAACCGGAAGGGATATTCCCGGCCGTTGACGACGATCCCCTGGCGTCGATAGCGTTCGATCCGTTCCGGATCGGCGATCACCGTCACCAGCCCGGGATCGCTCTCGTACAACCGGCTGGCATAGGCGCTGCCGATGGCGCCAAGGCCCGACAGATAGACCTTTTGGATGGTTGACATATTGGACTCCTCCGTTTCATTGAAGGCAATGACTTAGCCACAATCGCCCGATGGATAGGATATGAAAATCGCGGCCCGGCCATGCCGTTGAACCAACATGGGCGCCGGCCGCCAACTCATTCTCCGCAATGAATTCGACAGCCCTTGCCGCGAACCTCTTTTTGGACCTCAAAAAGGGGGACTGCGCCGAAGGATAAATCATGGCGTCTAGTAGCGTCGTTTTGCGGATACGTGATCGAGCGGAAGAGCTGAAAGAGAACGTTTTGTGAATCACAGATCGCTTTGGGTGGCTGAAAGAGCTCATTCAGTCGCTCAGCAAGCTCGTTTTGTGAATAAGAGAGCTTGCTCAATCATTCAGCGAGCTCTTTTTGTGGATGAGTAAGCTTGTTTTGTGAATCAGCAAGCTTGTTTTGTGAATAAGCCCCCCACCCCAACAAAGTTGGGACAAGCGAAGCGATGAAAATGAAAGAATTGCGTTAAAGGAAGTAATCGGTGAAAGAAGG